>JAISGR010000024.1 GCA_031262995.1 Prevotellaceae bacterium
TCATCACGCAGATGCACAAAGCCATCACCGTCATACAGTTCAAGCTCGAAGCTGCCATCATCGACCGCCGCCCCGACTTCGGCATGGCAGACCGCAAACTGCTGCACCGGATAGACTTCCGAAAGGGTGTCTTTGTCTGCGACGGCAAGGAGTACGCCCTGCTCGACACCTTCCTTCCCACTGTCGACCCTGCCGATCCCTACCGCCTCACCGACGAGGAGCGCCGGTTGATGGACAAGCTGCACGCCTCGTTCATGAACTCCGAAAAGCTGAAGAAGCACATCCGCTGCCTCTTCACCTACGGAAGCATGTATCTGGTGTGCAACGGCAACCTGCTGTTTCATGCCTCCATGCCGATGAACGAAGACGGCACCTTCAAGCAGGTCGGCATCGGCGGACACACCTACGCCGGCAAGGCGCTGCTCGACCGCGCCGACCAGCTGATACGCACCGCCTATTTCGACGAGGAGGGCGCCGAGAAGCTGTTCGCCCTCGACTACGTGTGGTACCTGTGGTGCGGCGCCGACTCGCCCGCCTTCGACAAGGCAAAGATGACCACCTTCGAACGCTACTTCCTCGCCGACAAATCCATGTCGAAAGAGACCAAGGGCTGGTACTACACCCTGCGCAACCGTGCCGACGTGTGCGACCGCATCTTGCAGGAGTTCGGCGTTACGGGCAAACACTCGCACATCATCAACGGACACGTACCGGTAAAGACCATCAAAGGCGAACAGCCCATCAAGGCAGACGGCAAGCTGCTGGTCATCGACGGCGGCTTCTCCAAAGCCTACCAACCCGAAACGGGCATTGCCGGCTATACGCTGGTCTACCATTCGCATGGGTTGCAGCTGGTGCAGCACGAGCCGTTCCAGTCGCGACAGACCGCCATAGACGAGGGGCAGGACATCAAGTCCACCGCCTTCGTTGTGGAGTTTACCTCGCAGCGCATGATGGTGAAAGATACCGACAAGGGGCAGGAATTGGTCACGCAGATTCGCGACCTCGAGAAGCTGCTCGTTGCCTACCGGACGGGGCTGATTAAGGAAAAGTAACCATCTCTCTCGGCAGCGAACCTGTGCAACCGTTGGCAGCGAACCTGCGCAACCGGTGCCCCAATGACCGATGTGGGGAACAAGCTTAGGTATTAGGCGGGACGGATGCTGCTTATCTGTTGAAAAGCTCGAAGGTGAAGGTGCATCCCACTTCCTTGAATTTGTTGTTGGCGAATCCGGCAAATACGCCGAAGTCGAAGATGTTGGTGCCGATGCCGTAACCCACCTCGACGGAGGGTTCGAGCAGCGGCATCACCAGGGCATTCAGGTAGAGGCGTTCGCTCAGGACAAAGCGCGTTGCTTTGTTCAGGAAGGGCAGGCGGCTGACCAACAGGAAGGGTGAGTCGTAGACAAAGTGCCCGCGGACGTACTTGTGCGAGGAGTTGTACCACTGCCGGCGTAGCAGCTGGAAGGTGCCGCCTATCTCGTCGTTCCAGCCTACGGGCAGGTTGGAGCGGGTGAAGTTGGCAAAGTCGACGAAGTACATCTCCTCCTGATTGGTGAAGGCTCCGCCCCCCAGTCGCATGTGGATTTTGCGCAGCGAACCCATCGACAGTGAGTATTGCGCATCCAGCTCTATCCGTTCGTACTTGCCCTGACTGCCGAACACGCCCTTGACGCCCCGTTCCCAGTCTATCGAGATGCCCGGATAGCGTGCGTGCATGTTGATCTTGCGGTCGCCCTCCATGTAGTAGTACTGTCCCGGGTTCCACGTCAGCCGCACGCGGGGCGCAAAGCTGACATAGGTGGTTCGTATCTTGTCGGTGAAGCCGGGATTGAGGGGTGGAATCGGCGTGTCGGGAGTGCTCGGTGTGTCGGGATTATCCGAGCCTGACGATGTTATCGGCACCAGCTTCACCGGATTGATGGCGCTGCGTCGGTGCATGGAGATACCCACGTCGAGGGTCAATCCGTTGGTCATCTCCCAGGAGTGGCGCACCTTGAGGTAGAGGTCGCGGAAGTAGTCGAGGTGCAGCTGGCTGAAGTCGAAGCGGGTGGTGTCGGGCAGGTTCTTCAGGTCGTTGAGCACGTCGCTGCTGTAGATGCGGTTGCCGTTTCCCATGTCGATGTGGAGCGATGCCCGCTTGCGCGGCCAGTAGTCGAAGCTGCCGTTGACCGACCAGTAGAATTCCCGATGGGTGAAGTTGTAGCCCACGCGGGGACGGATGTGCAACATACGGTCGCCGGTAAAGAGGAGCGTATAGCGGAAGTCCTGTCGGTAGGCAAATCCGTTGCTGCGGCTGTAGCTCAGCAGGAAGGGGTTGATGAGGGGTGAGAAGCGGATGCTTCCCATCTTCGACATGTCGATGGTGTTGCGGCTGATGAGTGCGTCGCCCACCTGTCCCCACCACTCGGTGACCCGCTGCCGGTTCATCGACGGCTGTTGGAGGGTGTCTTGCCGTTGGTAGTAGCTGCGGTAGAGCTGTTGCTCCCGCGGGGTGAGGGGCAACATGCGCAGGTTGTTGAAGTAGGCGGTGTCGTGTCGGTAGGCGTTGCTGTCGGTGCGGATGATGTATGAGTCGGTCAGGTCGTATCTGCTCTGTTTGCGCTTGCGTCGTTTCAGGCGGACAGGGTCTTTCTCGCGGATGGATTTGTAGCGCAGCACGGCGTTGTAGTCGGCATACGCCACGTTGCCCAGGAAGCGGAGCTTGGCATTGAGCAGGTAGTTCACGGGCAGGAACTCGTCGTCGGCGCCTACATTGCCCATCGTGATGTGGTTGCGCAGGCGGAACATCTCGGAGCGGCTGACGAACGACATCTCACGGATGCTCCATACCCCTTCGGTCACGGTGAGGTAGCCCTCGACCAGCTGGTAGTTCTCGTTTCTGGGCTTGAACGAGATGCGGTACAGGCGGTTGTGCCCGTCGCCCGACACGCTGTCCAAGTGATAGGTGTAGAACTTGGGGGCACCCGGCGCCAGCGGCGACATCAGCTTGTCGTTGAGCAGCACGGGCGCATAGACGTTGATGTGGAAGTAGTCGGGCAGTCTGCCGTCAAGCTCCCACAGCTTCGAGGAGGTGCCGATGGCGGCTTGCACTTTCTGGTTATAGATGTCGGGGGCTGTGAAGTGGAGGTCGCTGTATGTCTCCATCACATATTCGCGCACTTGTCGCTTGGTGCGGAACATGGTGGGCATGAACTTCAGTATCTGGTTACGGCGTTGGAGGTTGACGGTGCTTTTGACATACAGCTCGGCTTTGTAGCCGTCGATGATGCTTTCGTAGAGGGGGGCGTAGAACATGACTTCCCGCATGATGGAATCGGCAAGGTGGGGCGCCGACCGGTGTGGGTCGCTGCGGCTGAGGGGGGTCGCTGCGGCTTGTATTTGCGGCGGGCAGGGTGCGGACGACAGGCAAAGCAGGGCGTATATGTAGACGAGGGGCTTCAAAGCTTCTGTCGCAAGAACTGTCCGGTGTAGCTGTCGGGGCATTGCGCCACCTCACAGGGGGTGCCTGTTGCCACGAGGTATCCGCCGGCTTCGCCTCCTTCGGGACCGAGGTCGATGACGTAGTCGGCACACTTTATCACGTCGAGGTTGTGCTCGATAATGACGATGGAGTGTCCGCGTGCAATGAGGGCGTCGAAGGCTTCGAGCAGCTTGCGTATGTCGTGGAAGTGCAGTCCCGTGGTGGGTTCGTCGAAGATGAACAGGGTGGGGTCGGCATTCTCCATGCTGAGGTAGTATGCCAGCTTTACCCGCTGGTTCTCGCCGCCCGAGAGGGTGGCGGATGTCTGTCCCAGCTTGATGTAGCCCAGCCCCACATCCTGCAAGGGGGCAAGCTTTCGGATAATCTTCTTCTGTTTGTGCAGGGTGAAGAACTCCACGGCTTGGTTGACGGTCATGTTGAGCACGTCGTAGATGTTGACGTCGTGGAACTTCACCTCCAGCGTGTCGGGCTTGAAGCGTTTGCCGTGGCACGACTCGCACTCCAGCACCAGGTCTGCCATGAACTGCATCTCTACGGTTACGGTTCCTTCGCCCTTGCACTCTTCGCACCGTCCCCCCTCGCTGTTAAAGGAGAAGTAGCCGGCGGTGTAGCCCATCTGCTTTGCCAATGGTTGCTCTGCCCATAGCTTCCGTATCTCCTCGTAAGCCTTGATGTAGGTCACGGGGTTGGAACGGGTGGACTTGCCGATGGGGTTCTGGTCGACAAACTCCACGTTGCGGAGGTCGCGCAGGCTTCCGCCGATGGAGATAAATTCGCCCGGACGTTCGTTGCACTCGTCCAGTGCGCGTTTCAGGGCACGGTAGAAGATGTCGCGCACCAGCGTGCTCTTTCCCGAGCCGCTCACGCCGGTGACTACGGTCATCACGTTGAGCGGGAAGCGCACGTCGATGCCCTTGAGGTTGTTTTCGCGGGCGCCTTTTATCTCGATGTAGTTGTTCCAGCGGCGGGGTGCGGCAGGTACGGGGATGGTCTCTTCGCCCAGCAGGTAGCGCACGGTGTAGCTGTTACTGTCCGGTTGGAGGTCGTGCATATCGCCCTGATAGACAATCTCACCGCCCAATCGTCCGGCATTGGGACCGATGTCGATGATGTAGTCGGCGGCGCGGATAATCTCCTCGTCGTGCTCGACCACCACCACGGTGTTGCCTAACTGTTGCAGTTGGCGCAATACGTTGATGAGTCGTTCGGTGTCGCGGCTGTGCAGTCCGATGCTGGGTTCGTCGAGGATGTAGAGCGAGCCTACCAGACTGCTTCCAAGCGAGGTGGCAAGGTTGATGCGCTGACTTTCTCCTCCCGAGAGTGAGTTGCTCAGGCGGTTGAGGGTGAGGTAGCCCAGTCCCACATCGACGAGGAAGCGGATGCGGCTGTTGATTTCGGTGAGGATGCGGGCGGCGATGTCGGTGTCGTGCTTCTCCAACCGGAGCGTATCGAAGAAATGTTGCAGCTCGGTGATGGGGAGATCGACCAATTGCGAGATGTTGCGTCCGCCCACCCGGACGTAGCCCGCTTCGGGCTTCAGGCGGGTGCCGTGGCAGGTGGGGCAGAGGGTCTTGCCGCGGTAGCGTGCCAGCATGACACGGTACTGTATCTTGTAGACATTCTCTTCGAGCATCCGGAAGAAGCTGTTGATGCCTTCGAAGTGGGGCGTGCCCTCCCACAACATGCGGCGTTGCTGGTCGGTCAGCTCGTAGTAGGGGGTGAAGATGGGGAATCCGGCGGCTTCGGCGCCGTGTATCACCTGATCCCGCCACTCGCCCATCTTCTCGCCGCGCCAGCATACGATGGCTCCATCGTAAACGGAGAGGGCGCGGTTGGGCACCACGAGGTGTTCGTCGATGCCTATCACCTTGCCGAATCCTTCGCATTGGGGACAGGCGCCTATGGGGGAGTTGAAGGAGAACATCTGGTCATTGGGTTCTTCGAAGGTGATGCCGTCGGCTTCGAATTGGTTGCTGAAGTGGTGCAGGCGGGTGGTGCCGTCGGTCAGGTAAAAGCGGAGGAGGCACTGCCCGTTGCCCTCGTACATGGCTGTCTCGGCTGAATCGGCGAGGCGGCTGGCGGCGTCTTTGTCGGCAGAGACGGTGAGGCGGTCGACAAGCAGGTAGATTTCGTCGGTCGTGCGGGGGCGGTAGTCGTCGATGCGCACCGGCTCGCCGTTGACCTCTATGCGGGTGAAGCCCTGCTTGCGGTCGATATCCAACTGCTGGGCGAGGGTGCGTCCCTGCGGCAGCACGATGGGGGTGAGCAGGGTGTAGCGGGTACCGACGGGATAGCCGGCGGCGCAGGTCACGATGTCCTCGACCGAGTGCTTCTTCACCTCCTCGCCGCTCACGGGGCTGAAGGTGCGTCCGATGCGGGCGTAAAGCAGTCGCAGGTATTCGTATATCTCGGTGGAGGTGCCTACGGTGGAGCGCGGGTTGCGGCTGTTCACCTTCTGCTGGATGGCAATGGCAGGGGGGATTCCCTTGATGTAATCGCACTCGGGCTTGCTCATGCGCCCCAGGAACTGGCGGGCATAACTGCTCAAGCTCTCTACGTAGCGTCGTTGCCCTTCGGCATACAAGGTGTCGAATGCCAGCGACGACTTACCCGAACCCGACAGACCGGTTATCACTATCAGCTTGTTGCGTGGAATCTCTACGTCGATGTTCTTCAGGTTGTTGACGCGTGCGCCCTTTACTGTTATGGAGTTGTCATGCTCTGCCATTATAATATGAGTAATTTGTTGTTTCAATACCCTATCGAACTGCTTTCAATACCTTATCGAATCGCTTTCAATACCTTATTGAATCGCTTTCAATACCTTATTGAATCGCTTTCAATACCCTATCGAATTGCTTTCGATAACCCGACCTTTGACACAGCCTCCTCACGAGAGTCGGGAGGCAAGCCTGTTATCGCATCATACGGCTGTTTATATATTCCATGAATCGTTCTTTGTAGTTCTCGCCGATGGGGATAAATGTTTCTCCGAAGACGATGCGCAGACGCGACACCTCGGTCACCTTGTTCAGGTTGACAATGTAGGAGCGGTGTACACGCATGAACTGCTGCGGCGGGAGCGTGTCCATGATACGCTTCATGCTGAGCAGCGGCATGACGGGCTTTTCTTCGCCTTCAATAAAGATGCGCACGTATTCGCTCATGCCTTCGATGTATTTTACATCGTCCAGTGTGATGCGTGTCGAACGATAGTCGCTCTTGATGAAGAGCGTTCCGTCGCTGTATTTTGCCGATGCGTCGATGGGGGAGGGGAGCAAATCCCGGTTGTTATTCTCTTTCTGTGTAGCCCACCATTTGTATGCCTTGTTGACACCCTTGAGGAAATCCTGGAAGGCAAACGGTTTCAGCAGATAATCGATGGCATCCATCTTGAAACCGTCGACGGCATATTCTGAGTAGGCTGTGGTGAAAATGACCATTGGTTTTTCCGTCAGAGAATGGACAAAGTCAATTCCGTTCAGGTCGGGCATGTTGATGTCGACAAACATCAAGTCTACTTTCTTGGTAGAAAGAATTTTCATGGCTTCGAACGCATCTTGACATGAAGCTACCAGATTCAGAAAAGGAATACGGGAGATGTATCCCGCTAATTGACTGAGCGCTAACGGCTCATCATCAATTGTGATGCAGTTGATCATAATCTTTGGATTTTGTTAATGTTGATACTCATTGTTGATACGTTTGTATAGTAGGGGCAGTTTGTATGGTAGGGGTGTTCAGTAATATGGTAAACTTACGGTCGCTGTTGTGGATGTCGAGCGTGTACGCTTCTTTGTATATCAGCTGTAGCCGCTTGCGGATGTTCTCTAATCCGATGCCGGGTTGCCCGTCGGTGGTGGCTTTGTAGCAACTGTTGCTGCACCGGAAGATGATTTTCCGGTCTTCTATATGCAGGCTGCAATGCACAAACGACGGGAACTGATAGCTGATGCCGTGTTTGAAGGCATTCTCAAGGAAGGAGATATAGATGAGCGGGGGCACTTGCGTGTCGGCGGGTTCGCAGGGAAAGTCGGCGCTGATGTCTACTTTATCGGCGCTGTAACGCAGCCGCATCAACCGAATGTAGTGCATCAGAAATTGTATCTCCTTCTCGAGCGGAACGGTGCGCTGGTTGGAGTCGTAGAGCACATAACGCATCATGCGCGACAGCTCGATAAGGGTCTGTTTGGCTTTCTCGGAGTCGGTATCGATGAGTGAGTGTATGTTGTTGAGGGTGTTCATGAAGAAGTGCGGGTTGATTTGATACTTCAGGTATCTCAGCTCGTTCTTCAGGTTGGTGCGTTCCAGCTCTTCGTATCGGGATTTGTCTTCGAGCGAGCGGAAGAACTGCTTCACGGCAAGGTTGAAGCTGAACATGAGCAGCGCCAGCAACACCCGGCTGAGGAACGTGCCGCTTACATGGTTGAAGAGGGTGGAGCGGTTCTCGTAGGGGAGGTAGGAGAAGATAAAGTAGCGTGTGTTGAGCCGTTCCACATATTTGTTGCCCCGTATGCCGCTCTCTACGTGGTGACGCTTCACCTTGCCCCGGTCGGGAAAGGTGGCGTCAATGCTCCAGAAGAGCGCTGCCGTAACCAATATGGTAGTCAGGATGTAGAGGGTGACCTTCTGCCGCATGAAAAGGCGGGGTATCAGGACGAAGTTGTTCAGCAGGAAGAGCAGGAAGAACGGCAGAACGTTCATCCAGACCTGAAAGACTTCGTTCCAGCGGAAGTCGTCGATATTGTCTGCCAGGTAGTCAAAAAGGTTGTAAACAACAGGCACGAAAAAAACAATAATCCATACCACAATATAGACTATTGCTTCCAATAGGTGCCGCTTGTCAGCGGTGTGTATGGCATTTATTCGTTCGCTATTTGTTCTTTTGTTCATTCAGAAGTGTCGACTAAACGGCGCAAAAGTAGCAATTTATTAAATACAAACGGGTGTAATGGTCAAAATATGGCAGTATCGGGTTAAAAAACACCATTTTCGCAGAGTTCAATGCAGCCAATTAATCGTCGAACAGCGTGCGTTGGTTGCCGTTGTATAGGCTGCGTCCGAGGTGCTTGTACGCCAACTCGGTTACTTCGCGTCCGCGGGGGGTGCGCTTCAGGAAGCCCTCTTTGATGAGGAAGGGTTCGTACACCTCTTCGATGGTGCCGGAATCCTCGCCCAGGGCGGTGGCAATGGTGGTCAGTCCTACGGGGCCGCCGCTGAACTTGTCTATGATGGTGTAGAGTATCTTATTGTCGATTTCGTCGAGTCCGTAGCGGTCGATGTTCAGGGCTTCGAGGGCATAGCGGGCTATCTCGGTGTCGATATTGCCGTTGCCTTTCACTTGGGCAAAGTCGCGTACACGGCGCAACAGGGCATTGGCGATACGGGGCGTGCCGCGACTGCGCGAAGCAATTTCGACGGCGGCTTTCGTGGAGCAGGGCATATTCAGGATTCCGGCAGAGCGGAGGATGATGCTCGCCAGTACCTCTTCGTCGTAATACTCCAGATGCAGGTTGATGCCGAAGCGGGCGCGTAGCGGGGCAGTGAGCAGTCCGCTGCGGGTTGTGGCGCCGACCAGCGTAAAGGGGCTGAGGTCTATCTGAATGCTGCGTGCCGAGGGGCCTTTGTCTATCATAATGTCGATGCGGTAATCCTCCATGGCGGAATATAAATACTCTTCCACCACGGGCGAGAGGCGGTGTATCTCGTCGATGAAGAGCACATCGTTTCGTTCGAGGCTGGTGAGCACGCCTGCCAAATCGCCCGGTTTGTCGAGCACCGGGCCGGAGGTAATCTTGAATCCCACACCCAGTTCGTTGGCAATGATATTGGAAAGGGTTGTCTTGCCCAATCCCGGAGGGCCGTGCAGCAGGGTGTGGTCTAAGGCTTCACCCCGCAGGCGGGCAGCCTGCACAAATATGCGCAGGTTATCGACAATCTTCTCCTGTCCGCTGAAATCATTGAAGGAGAGTGGGCGAAGCACATTCTCGAAGTCGCGTTCCTTGCCGGTGAGCGGGTGATCGCGTATGTTGAAATCTTCTTGTTCCATGTTGTTTGGATTTATGCCCGCAAAGCTATGAAAAATAAAGGATGCTCCCACCGTCGGAAGCGGCATATTTGCGCAGCAGCTGCCGTATCATCTCGGCAGCTTCCTTCAATCCGGCTTCGCCGCCGTAGCCGTTGACGATGGCAAGGATGTGTCGGGTGTCCATGTCCATCTTCGTTCGCTCGTGGTCGCTGGTGGGGGTGCCGATTCCTCCTGCGGCATCGCGATAGACGGGCAGTCCTTCGATATTGAGCAAGCCGCGTCCGATGGCTTCGAAGGGTTCGCCGGCGCGTCCGACGCCCAGTTCGAGGTGGGCGCCTGCTATCTTGTCGGCATCAAAGCCGCCGATGGAATAGCCGGTGCGGAGGGAGACCAGATTAATCAGATCGACCAGCGTATCTATCTGATAGAGCGGGATGCCGCGCAGCAACCGTCGGCGCAGCGCTTCGGCGGAGGGGCGGTAGCGTCCGGGATCTTTGCCGCAACGCCGGTATGCCTCGCGGGTGGCTGCAATGGCGGGTTGCAGCTTGATCTCCTCCAGGCGGGAGGTAGCCGTCAGTGTTTGG
This sequence comes from Prevotellaceae bacterium, assembly GCA_031262995.1. Lineage (GTDB taxonomy): Bacteria > Bacteroidota > Bacteroidia > Bacteroidales > Bacteroidaceae > Bacteroides. Next base: position 10,097 of record JAISGR010000024.1, read on the forward strand.
GTAAAGAGAGCGATCTCTTCCCAAAGCGCTTCGTTTCGGGAGGTATTGGTAACGGCTGCGTAGACAGCTGCGCCGTGGAAGACGGGGCAGGCTTGCCGGATGGCGTCAGAGAGGGTGATGCGGATCATAATCTTCCCATGCTTCGTCGGCTTCCCACTCTTCCGTCTCTTCCGTCTCTGTTATCGAGAGGTCTTCGTCCTCGCCCATCTCGATAAGCTCTTGTTGCAGGCGGGCTACCTCTTTGGGGCGATGCACGAGTGTCTCTGCCCGGTTGGTCTCTTTGTTCAGTTCGTGCCAAAGGATGTCTTTGAGCACGGAGATGCCCAGACCCGATACGGAGGAGATAAACAGGTGCGGGATGCTCTCGGGCAGTGCGGGTTCTATCTCGTCCATCAATTCCTGGTCGAGCATGTCGCACTTGGTGACGGCGAGTACCCGCTGCTTGTCCAACAGTTCGGGGTTGAAGGTGCGGAGTTCGTTCAGCAGGATGTCGTACTCGCGGCGGATGTCGTCGCTGTCGGCAGGTATCATGAAGAGCAATAGTGCGTTGCGTTCGATGTGGCGGAGGAAGCGCAGTCCGAGTCCTTTGCCGGCGCTGGCGCCTTCGATGATGCCGGGGATGTCGGCCATGACAAACGACTTGCCGTCGCGGTAGGAGACGATGCCGAGATTGGGTTCGAGCGTCGTGAAGGGGTAGTTGGCTATCTTGGGCTTGGCAGCCGATACGGCAGCCAGCAAAGTGGACTTTCCGGCATTGGGGAAGCCCACCAGACCGACGTCGGCAAGGAGTTTCAGCTCCAGAATGACAGTCATCTCCTGCATCGGCTCGCCGGGTTGCGCATAGCGCGGCGCCTGATTGGTGGCGGTACGGAAGTGCCAGTTGCCCTGTCCGCCCCGTCCACCTTTGAGCAGTACCACTTCTTGTTCGTGTTCGGTGACGTCGCAGACGTACGCGCCTGTCTCGGCATTGTAGACCACGGTGCCGCAGGGCACTTCGATAATCTTGTCTTCGCCGTCCTTGCCGAAGCTGCGGTTCTTGGAACCCGATTCGCCGTGTCCTGCCAGGGCGTGACGTTCGTACTTCAGGTGGAGCAGCGTCCAGTAATTGCGGTTGCCGCGCAGAATGACGTGTCCGCCCCGTCCGCCGTCGCCGCCGTCGGGACCGCCTTTGGGGATGTACTTCTCGCGCCGCATGTGCGTGGAACCTCTTCCGCCCTTGCCGGAGCGGCAATAAATCTTTACGTAGTCTACAAAGTTACTTTCTGCCATTAGAATGATGTGAATGATGCGATGATGCGGTGATGTGCGCTGTGGCGATTATTTCCGTGTCGTGTCAATGATGGAGCAGATATCCGCCAGAATGTCGTCCAACTCGCCGTATCCTTTCACGACATGGTGCTTTTGCTTCTCCTTATACCACTCAATCAGCGGATAGGTCTGCGTGTGGTATACTTGCAGGCGTTTCTTGATGGTCTCTTCGTTGTCGTCGGCACGACCGGTCTGCTTGCCGCGGTTGATGAGGCGGGTAATCAGCACCTCTTCGGGCACCTCCAGGTCTATCATCACTGCCACTTCCTGTCCGCGTTCGGCGAGCAGTTTCTCCAAGGCTTCGGCTTGGGTGATGGTGCGGGGGAAGCCGTCGAAGATGACTCCTTTGCTCTCTTTGATACCGTCGAGTACGTTGCCCAGAATATCTATCATCAGCCTGTCGGGGATGAGCTGTCCCTGGTCGATATAGCCTTGGGCTGTTTTACCTAACTCGGTTCCTTTTTTGATTTCGGCGCGCAAGACATCCCCGGTGGAGATGTGGGTGATGCCATACTTCTCTACAATGCGCTCGCTTTGTGTGCCTTTGCCGGATCCGGGGGCACCGAAAATTACACTGTTCAACATGTTGCTTTGTCTTTATAGGGTGAATACGAAAATGCCGCACGATGTGGCTATCGCGCGGCAAAGGTAGATAGTTTTTAGGAAAGTCGGCACATTTTGCCTGAAATAGTCCGTAACGTACATTCGATGCAAGCAACGGATCGGGCAGCGGGTATTAATGAGTGTCATTAACGAGGCTAAATGAGTTTCATTAACGGGGCTAAATGAGTTTCATTTACGAGGCTAAATGAATTTCATTAACGGGGATTACTTCATCTGTACTTCGATGATGGAATCGATGGCATCGGGTTCCGTTCCTTTCATGTCGAAGGTGACGTCGCCTGTTTTTCGGTTCCGCTTCCAGGTGAGTTTCTGCGGGAGGTTTATCCATTTTGCCGATTTGAACCCGGGAATATTGATGGTAATCGGTTCGTCTGTCGGATTCAGGATGTGTACGTACAGAATGTTCCCTTTGCGGGTAGTGGCGCCCCATGTCTGGGGAAGTACCACGCCGCGGTGCGTTCCGTAGATGGTGTAGCCGTAGGTGTTGAGCCATTCGCCCATGTCGTGCAGCACGGAGATACACTCGGGCATAATCTTTCCGTTGGGCATGGGACCTACGTTGAGCAGCAGATTGGCGCCGGTTCCGGCGGTGCGGATGAGCAGGTGCAGGAGTTGCTCCTTCGACTTGAAGTTGTTGTCGGTGATGTTGAACCCCCAGGAATCACTGATGGTCTGGCAAGTCTCGAGCGGCATCTGTCCGGACACCTCTTGTCCGCTGAATCCGTGTTGGTTCTCTCCGGGAACGTCGCGTTCGAAAATTTGATAATCTTCGCCGGAGATGGGAGGCAGGTGATGGTTGTTGGCAACGAGGCAGTTGGGTTGCAGCCGGTGGATGAGTGCGTATATCTCGTCGTAGTGCCAATCGACATGTGTCTCGTGGCTGGTGCGGTTGGCATCGTCGGTTTGATCCCAATGTCCGTCGAACCAGATACCTGCAATCTCACCGTAGTTGGTCAGCAGTTCGGTGAGCTGGGCTTTCATGAAGGCGATGTAGTGTTCCCAGTTGCTTTGCTCGGTGCGTCCGCTTTTCTTACCGGTGCGTCCGGTTTCGTATTGATAATCGGAGCGCATCCAGTCGAGCAGCGAGTAATAGAAGATGAGCTTGATGTCCTCTTTGTGGCACTCGTCGGCAAGCTGTTTGATCAGGTCTTTGCCGTAGGGGGTGTTCATGATGTTCCAGTCGGACTGCGCGGTGTTCCAGTTGCTGAATCCGTCGTGGTGTCGGGAGGTGAAGGTGATGTACTTCATGCCTGCTTCTTTGGCAATGCGCACCCACTCTTTGGCATCGAATGCCTGTGGGTTGAAGAGGTTTTGCAGGCGCATGTAGTCTTTGCCTTGAATGCCTCGGGAGTTCATGACCCATTCTCCGGTGCCCAGCACCGCGTAAGGTCCGAAGTGCACGAACATGCCGAAACGGGCATCTTCGAACCATTGGGTGCGCGAAACGGGGGTTGCGGCGGATGCAGCTGTTTGCCGGGGTTGTGCCGTTGCCACTGTACCAAGCAGCATCAGCAGAAGTGTTAGGAGGTTTTTCTTCATGATACGGATGTGTTGTCTGTAAAATCTTTCGGGTTATTTCAGCAAGGTTGCCAACTTGGCTTCGACCTCTTCGCCGCTCAGTCCGCGGGCGATGATGTTTCCGTTGCCGTCGATGAGCATGAGGTGCGGGATGCTGCTCACGGCATACAGGGCAGCGCCTTCGCTGTTCCAGTACTTCAAGTCGGACATCTGCGGCCAAGTGATGTTCAGGTCTTTGATGCCTTTCTTCCAGGCGTCGCCTGTTCTGTCGAGCGACACGCCGACGATTTCGAAACCTTTCGGTTGATATTGCGCATAGAGCTTGACCAATGTAGGCATTTCTCTGCGGCAGGGCGGGCACCAGCTTGCCCAGAAGTCAACGAGCACGATTTTGCCTTTGCCAGCATAGTCGGACAGCTTGATGGGCTTGTCGTCGGGGGTCTTCATCTCGAAATCGGTGAATTTGACGCCTGCGGCAGTTGCCTTCATCTTTTCTACCTTGCCTTCGAGGCGTACAACGGCAGCATCCCGGTAGGCAGCGGGAATCTGTGCCATCAGCGGGACTATCTCGTTGGCGTCGGTGTAATAGTAATAATTGTCTTTGAGCAGATAGACGCCTACGGGATTGGTGATGTTGGCGGCAATCATTTGCTTGAGATATTCTATCTGTTCATTCTCGATGTCGTCCATCTCGGCTTGCTTGGCATCGCGCGCCTGTTGGGTGAGCGTGGTGTCCTGGGCAGCCTTGTTCAGCTCCGACAGACGAACGTTGTCGTCACTCAGTTTCTTCCGAATCTCCTGGTAGATATTGTTGTTGGGCGTGCCTATGGCATTGTAGTCGCCTTGGGAGAGTTGGATGTAAATGTTGCCGTTTTCGAGGAAGAAGTCCATGAGCAGGCTTTTCTTGTCGGCTCCCTTGTAGGTGAGGTAGCAGTTCACGGCAGTGTCCTGTACGCCTTCGAATGCAAATTCTCCTTTTTTAATGATGGCGGAATCCATCTTGACTAACTGTTGCCCTTGTGCTTTTTGCAGGTAAACGATGTCTCCGTCGGATGCACCTTCTACGCTACCTTTTATGCGATAGCTGTTGTTGTTGCTGCATGCGGCAATCACGGCTGCCGATGCAATCAAGTAGATAAGTTTCTTCATTTTTATGAATAATAAAGGGTTAATAACGCGGCAAATATAGAGAATAAAAAAATCCCTTTCGTTATGAAGGAAAGGGATTTTTGTCTAATGCCTTCGCTTGAAGGCTTATTGGTGTCCTGTTTACTCTGCTGCGGGTGTTTCGGCAGGCGCTTCGGCAGGTGTTTCTTCGGCTGCGGCAGGAGCGGCGGCTTCGATGGCAGCTGCTTTCTTGGCGGCTACAACCTTGGCTTTTTCTTCGTTTACCTTCTTCTCGGCTTCCAAGCGTGCTTTGGCTTCGGCTTTCTTGGCTTCCTCTTCTTTGGCTTTGAGGTTAGCCAGTCCGGTCTGCTTGTTGTTCTTCCATGCCTGGTACTTGGTTTCGGCTGCTGCCTCGTCGAAAGCTCCCTTGGCTACTCCGCCCATGAGGTGTTTCTTCATGTAGACACCTTCGCGGGAGAGGATGTTGCGTACGGTATCGGTGGGTTGTGCTCCTTTCAATACCCAGTCGAGTGCGCGGTCGAATTTCAAATCTACGGTGGCGGGATTGGTGTTGGGATTGTAAGTACCAATCTTCTCGATAAATTTGCCATCACGTGGCGCTCTTACGTCTGCAATCACGATGGAGTAGAAAGCATAGCTTTTGCGTCCGTGGCGTTGCAATCTGATTTTTGTTGCCATTTTAAATAATTTGTTATGGTTAATGATTTGAATATTGCTATTATCTCGTAATAGCGGCTGCAAAGATATGCTTTTTTTGAGTATGCACTGTCCGATGCCTTGTTTTTTATTAAATATTCTTTGACGGGTCTGTTTTTAGCAGATAGAAACAGGAGGTGCAGAAGTAGTTGCGCAGGTGATGCATTGCACCGATGGCTTTCCACAAGCGGCGGGGGGATATGCCGAACTTCTGTTTATAATGCGGATTGATGAACCAGAAACGTTTGTGTACAAGCTGATAGTGAGTGGAAGAGACAAGCCTTTCGAACTGTTCGATGCTTGTCCGGCACCGGCTGATGTCGAGCAGCTCGTCGATGCGGGGATCGCTTTCGCCTGCCATTCGCAATAATCCCCGATAGAGTGGGGTAGGAAGCAGGTGTATGAAAGGCAAGTGCGACACTATCTTGTTGCGGCAGATTTGCTGATGTCCGCCAAAAGGCATCTGCCAGGCGGGAAAGCTGACAAAGAGCACGCCGTCGGGGGCAAGAAACCGACGGGTATAGTTCAGCAGCTTATACTTATCGGTGATGTGCTCAATGACATCGTGAATCAGTATGATGTCGAAAGGTTGCTCCAATGATACAAACTGTTCCTCTGCCGATGGAGACTGTCCGTCGGAGTGGGACTTTTGTCGTGCGGCATCGGGCATACTGAAAATGTCTCGTGCGATAAACGTACCCTCCAACGCCTCTTCTCCAAAGAAACGGTGCGCCTCCCGAATGCGGTTTTCGGAGATGTCGATGCCTGTCACGCTGCATCCGCGGCGGGCAAAGGGAGCCAGATTGCCTCCTTCGCCACAGCCGATCTCGAGCACGCGCCGGTTGTCGACGGGAGCAAACTGCTCTATGTATGGAAGGAAGTGATGTTCGCTGGTGAGTGAAAGCTCGTCGAAATAGCTTTTTCTGTCGGTGTGACGTTTCTGCATATTGTTATCTCAATCTGTCTGCCGCGCGCACCATGACTTCGTCGCGGTAGACGGCACGGAAGATCAGGTAGTTCAGTATAAGGGCAACGGCAGGCAGGCAGAGTGCCCAACCCAACCGGTAGGTTACTTCCAGTCGGCTCTTGAGGATGAACATAAAAACAAGGAATGCAATGTAATAGCCTATCAATATGACACTGTTGAAGATGGTCATGCGTATTTGCAACATGCGGTTGCGGAATAGAAAGATGGTGGCGAACGCGATGACGGCGCTCAGCAGCAGCAGACAAAACAAACCCCATGTGGAGTGGAATGTGCCGTCGGGCATGGTCACTCCGATGGGGTTGAATGCAGCGGCAGTAACGAGGTCACTACTGATGAACATACCGGTCGGCAAGCACAAAGCGGCAATTAGCAGACCGGTAACCATCAACAGATAAACCGATTGTATGCGTTGTATCATTACTGCATTTTGTCTTTTTCTTTCGCCGGGTTGCGGTAGTACACCTTGCCTTCGGTATATTCTTGTGTGGCAATCAGGGTGGGTTTGGGCAGCTTTTCGTAATAGCGCGAGATCTCTATCTGTTCGCGGTTCTCGAATACCTCCTCCAAGTTGTCGTTGTAGTTGGCAAACTCTGCCAGCTTCTTGGACAGGTCGCTCTTTATCTCTGCACTAATCTGGTTGGCGCGTTTGCCAATGATTGCTACTGTTTCATACACGTTGCCCGTATCAGCGCACAGCTCCATCATGTCGCGTGTTACGGTGGTAGTGGGGGCATTTGTCTTTTTGTAATCCATTTATATACTGTTTTAAAACTGTTTCTTATTCTGTGATGCCTTCAGTTTCATCTTCCGGCTTGATCATCTTCTCCGATTCTTTGAAGATTTTATCGGCTTCCTTGGTGTATTGGCTTTCGGGAAACTCGTTCTTGAAGGCGTAGTATTCGTCTACCGTTTCGCGGTAGCGGTCTACGCGCTTCTCTTCCACGCTGTATACAGCCATTTCGTACTTGGCTCGCAGAATGAGCATGGACAAATCTTCGCGGAGGTTGGTGTACGGATAATCTTTTAACGCATTTTGGGCGGTAATCACGCATGCCAGATAGTTGTTACCCCGGTAATTACCCAGATTGTAATACAGCCTGGCAGAATCATATTCTTTCATCACGAGCCTGTCCTGTAGTTGGAACACCATCTCCTGAGCTTCTTCTTTCTTGCTGCTCTGCGGATAGTATTCGAGGAAAGCCTGTAGCTGTTGGATGGCGACGTACGTACCCGATTGATCGAGGCGGGGTTCGGGGGTATCGAGGAAAAGCGATTTCCCTGCTTGGAAGCGTGCCAGTTCGGTGAAGGTGCCTCGCGGATAGACATTATAATATTGTATGAATGTCTGCGCTGCCGTTTGATAATCCCGTTGGTTGTAATAACACATGCCCAGCATATAGAGTGATTCTTCCGCTTTGTCAGTTCCTTTCAATATGGTGATCAGTTCGTTGAGCAGGGTTGCCGCACGGTTGTACTGTCCTTTAGCGAAGTAGGTTTTTGCTGCTTCGTACTTATACTCGTAGTCGGTACTTTTCAACAATTTGTTGTATTCTCCGCACGAGGCGAGCATTATTGCTGCGAGCAGCATAATCAGGATATTCTTCTTCATGCCAAGCTTTTAAATGATGCGCAAAGATAGAGCTTCGCATCGAATTGAGCAACGATACGAGCGCATATTTTACAATCATTATGGTTTACATCACAGTTTGTAGAGGTCGCTGGCAGCAAGTAAGTCTACTTTTTTCTCAGTCAACACACGGATGCAGTTGTCCATGTCGTTGGGTCGGATGATGACGTTGGCAGTGTCTCCGTTGGCAAAGGAGTACATGTATTCGATGAACACTCCTTCGTCGGAGAGGTATCTCAGTACCTTGGCGAGCGAGCCGGGGATGTTGGGGCAATTGATGCCTACCACATCGGTGATATTGACGGCAAAGTGGCTATTTTTGAGTGCCTTGTATGCCTTGTCGGGATCCGATACGATGCCGCGGAGAATACCAAAGTCGGCATTCTCGGCAATGCAGAGGGCTGACAGGTTGATGCTCTCCCGGGCAAGCACTTCGGTCACTTCGGTCAGTCGACCGGATTTGTTCTCCAGAAAGATGGACAGTTGTTTGGCTACCATAATTTTCAAGTTTTAAATTCGCAGTTTTCTATTGTCAATTCTCAGAGTATTCGTTTGTCGACCACCCGTTTGGCTTTGCCGGTGCTTCGTTCGATGCTTCGCGGTTCTACCAGGCGGACGTTGACCGACAGTCCGAGTACGCTTTGGAGGCGTGCAACGAGTTTCTTCTTCAGCGCCACCATCTTGTTGATTTCGTCGGAGTAGAAATCTTCGCGCACCTCTACCTGCAGCTCCATCGTGTCGGTGTTGTTGACGCGGTCTACAACGAGGAAATAGTGCGGTTCGAACTCAGCCATCTCGAGGATTACCGATTCTATCTGTGTGGGGAAGACGTTGACGCCCCGGATGATGAGCATGTCGTCGCTTCTGCCGAGGATGCGATCCATTCGTACCAGTGTCCGTCCGCAGGGACAGGTGTCGTAGTGCAGGGCGGTGAGGTCTTTGGTGCGGTAGCGCAGCAGCGGCATGCCCTCTTTGGTGAGGTGAGTAAAGACCAGCTCACCGGTGGTTCCGGCGGGGAGCGGCTCCAGTGTCTGCGGGTCGACTATTTCGGGGAAGTAGTGGTCTTCGTTGAGGTGCGTGCCGCGCTGACATTCACACTCATAGCCCACGCCGGGACCGGCAATCTCGCTCAGCCCGTAGATGTCGTAGGCTTTGATGCCCAGCTTCTCTTCTATCTCGTGGCGCATGTTTTCCGTCCACGGCTCGGCGCCGAAGGCTCCTACGCGCAGCTTGAACTCCTCGCGCGGCAATCCCGAATCTTTGATGGCATCTGCCAGATAGAGGGCATACGACGGGGTGCAGCAGAGCACCGTCGAGCCGAAGTCGTGCATCAGCGTAATCTGTTTCTCCGTATTGCCCGACGACATGGGGATGACCGACGCGCCGATGTGTGCGGCGCCGTCGTGGGCGCCCAGTCCGCCGGTGAAGAGACCGTAGCCGTAGGAGACTTGGAAGAAGTCGGAGCTACCGGCGCCATACGCAGTAAAGGCACGTGCCACACACTCCGTCCATGCCGCCAGGTCTTTGCGGGTGTAGCCCACCACGGTGGGTTTGCCGGTCGTACCCGACGAGGCGTGGATGCGCACGATCTGGCTCATCGGTACGGCACACAGTCCGAAGGGATAGTTGTCGCGCAGGTCGTACTTGGTCGTGAAAGGCAGCTTGACGATGTCGTCTATCGAGTTGATGTCATCGGGTGTGATGTTCAACGCTTGCATTTTCTTCCGATAAAAAGGGGTGTTGTGGTAAACGTGTTCCACAATCTTCTTCAACCGAATGCTTTGTATCTTGCGCAGGTTGTCGCGCTCCATACATTCGATATTCTCGTTCCAAATCATAGTTGTATTACATTAATGGTATATAATTTATTTGTCATTTCACAGGTATTCTTGCAAATTCGCGCCAAAGTTACTAATACATTTGATATTACATGCAAAGCGCGACGTTATTTTTTTACACCAAGCAATGCGGCAACTACTCAACAGCCATCTTTAGCTTGCCGTGGAAAACCAAAACGGAACCAAACGAAACCAAAACGGAACCAAACAGGAACCAAACAAGAACCAAAACGGAACCAAACGAAACCAAACAGGAACCAAGATGGAACCAAACGAAACCAAACAGAAACCTAATGATAATGATAATGTAAATGAGAATGTAAATGAGAATGAGAATGTAAATGTAAATGAGAATGTAAATGAGAATGAGAATAAAGAAAATAACCCTATCGGGTTAACAAAGAAAGCCGCGCTTTCTTTGCCTCACGCCCACGATGGTTTGAAG
>JAISGR010000119.1 GCA_031262995.1 Prevotellaceae bacterium
ATGGCTTTAGTACGACTTTCGAGCTGCTGTCTATTACTTCAGTACGACTTTCAAATAGGTGTCTACTGAATCAGTTTATGAACAAAAAAAGTGTCTAGCAAAATCAGGAAAAGACATTCTTGAACTCAGCGTACTAACTTCTTGAAGTCATTGGAACAACTTCTTGAAGTCAACGGAACGACTTCTTGAAGTCAATGGAACGACTTCTTGAAGTCAACGGAACAACTTCTTGAAGTCAACGGAACAAGATACTCTACTCATCGGAACTGAATAATGTCTTCAAAATGCGATTTTGTAGGAATATGTACTTTTAATCAATATTGATTTCGTACTTTTGCCTTCAAAGATTTGAAAAATATGGGAGTAGCAGTAGCGAAACAACAGACAAGAAAGGTTGCCTCACCGATCATACACATGAAGCGACCGAAGAAATTGATTGCCTTTGGGTGGTACGGTGGCAAGTTTTCTCACTTGGACTGGTTATTACCTCAACTACCTAAGTGCTTTCATTATTGCGAACCGTTTGCCGGTTCGGGTGCCGTGCTGATAAACAGAGAACCGTCGCCCGTTGAAACCTATAATGATATAGATGGTGAAGTCGTCAACTTCTTTAAGGTGCTGCGTGAAGAGAAAAATGCCTTAATCGAGCAAATCGCCTTAACCCCTTTCTCGCGTGAAGAGTTTGGGCAGGCTTGCCAGTTAGACCCCGATCTAACCCCACTCGAACGTGCACGACGTTTCTATATACGTGCCCGCCAAGTACGCACCGGATTGGCACAAACAGCAACCATCGGTCGCTGGGCTAATTGCAAGAACACAAGCCGTTCGGGCATGAGTGGTGTCGTCAGTCGTTGGCTGGGTGGTGTTGAGCAATTGGACTTTATCGCCGAACGGCTACTGCGTGTACAGATAGAAAATCGTCCTGCAATTGATGTCATCAAACTGTACGATAGCAAGAACACCTTATTCTATTGTGACCCCCCTTACATACACGAGACCCGTGGAGACAGCAACGCTTACGGTTATGAGATGGATGATGTCGCACACGCGCAATTAGCAAAGGTGCTTAATGAAGCGGAAGGATTAGTCGCTATTTCCAATTACGAATGCCCTCTGATGGACAAACTGTATCCGGCACCCCAATGGACGAAGATTTATAGCCCACAAAAGACGATTCACTCCACCAAAGATGTGCGTCAAGAGGTTCTATGGGTGAACTACGACATTGAATCCTTGAAGAACAGCATAAACATATCCTTATTCCAAGATGATGAAGAATAATCCGGCAGAGGTCTTAGATGACTTCTACAAGGAAGCGACAGAAACCGTTGCGTCTCCTTTTATAGAAGATGCAACGGTACTCAATATGACAGAGGCTATTTGTCGATGCAACGCCAACAAAGCGCCTATCAGATTCTTGATGTCGTGCCTGTTGGCAAAGATTTGCCATCCGGAAGTTGATATTCGGAAGCCATACACAGGGATAGAAGGAGAGGATTCCTATTCCGGACGACTCTATGATGAGACATACATAGAGCCTTTCATTCACAAGTATGAACTGCCGTGTAATCCGACGACAGCTTATCTCACACCCGCTTTTCGGAACATGAACCGTTTGCTCACTCCCGACCTTGTATTGGAGGGTAGACCGAAAGAAGTGTACGCCAACACCCTCTTGCTTTTGGATAAAGTGCACTCTTCCCTGTTCGCACCCGATGCTCTATTAAAAGAGATACTCCGTTGGTTGTTAGTTATCAAAACGGAAGATAAACAACGCATGGAACAGCTGCTTGCCGAATTGAAGCCGACCGATACCTTGCCACTATCAGTAGAGGAAATTGTCACGCTACTACGCCAACATTTGGCTTGCAAGCATTCAAGCCGCTTGCCGGTTCTTATCGTTGCAGCCGCCTATCAAACTGTGAAAGGCTGTATTGGTGAAGTCAACAAGCCACTCGAAGCACACAACGCTGCCGACAAACAAACCGGTGCGATTGGCGACATTGAAATAGTTCTGAACGATGAAGATAAGGTGATTACTTGTTATGAGATGAAAGACAAGCGTATTTTGAAAACGGATATAGATGTTGCACTGCAGAAGCTTTCTGAACATACCCCAAAAATAGATAACTACATCTTCATTACCACCGACGTGATAGATGCGGAAGTAGAAGAATATGCCAAAAGCCTTTACGAGAAGATAGGCGTGGAGTTTGCCATTCTGGATTGCATTGGATTCATCAAACACTTCCTGCACTTCTTTCATCGGTACAGAGGTGCATTCCTTAGTAACTACCAAGAGATGGTAGTTGCCGAGTCGAACAGTGCTGTGCCGCAGCCGTTGAAGGAGGCGTTCTTGGCGTTGAGAAGAGTGGCGGAAGGGGATAGGAGAATTTAAATGATCGCTTCCTCCTTCAACAGAAAGCTGTTCGACCGGGCTGCATCTGCTACAACCGCTTCAGTGCCAGTTTGATGACTTGCTCTACCCGCGTATCGGGTTCTTCCTTGAGGATGGCGAGCACCACCTTTTGCGAAGCCGATTGTTGGAATCCGAGCATGGTGAGCGCGGCAACCGCCTCTTCCTGTATCTCTGCGGAGGCGACGTTGAGCAGCCCGCCCGCTCCGCCGATGTCGGCGGAGGAGGCTGCAAGGGTGCCTGTCTTTATCTTGTCTTTGAGGTCGACAATGATGCGTTGGGCAGTCTTCAACCCGATGCCCTTGACGGTTTTGAGCAGTGTGGCGTTCTCGGAGCTGATGACATTCACCAATTCGGCAGGCGAGAGGGCGGAAAGTATCATTCGGGCAGTGTTCCCTCCGATGCCCGATACGGAGATCAGGAGCAGAAACAGCTCGCGTTCCTGTCTGTCGGCAAAGCCGTAAAGCTGGTAGGCGTCTTCCCGAATCGCCTCGTAGATATAGAGCTTACATGCTTTCTTTCCCTGAATGGCGGAATAGGTATTCAGCGAGATGCCCGCCGCATAACCCACTCCGTGACAATCGATGACGGCAAGGGTGGGGGAGAGTTCGACCAAGGCGCCGTGAAGGTATTCTATCATAATGATTCCTGTTAAAAGAAGAAACGCAGTATGTCGTTGAAGTTTGCCCACACCAGCAAGGCGATCAGCAGCGCCATGCCTACTATCTGTGCGCGCTCCATGAACTTGTCGCTGGGTTTGCGGCGGGTGATGAGTTCGTAGATGAGGAACAGCACGTGTCCGCCGTCGAGGGCGGGAATGGGCAGGATGTTCATAAAGGCGAGGATGATGCTGAGGAACGCCGTCATGTACCAGAACTGATGCCAGTCCCACGTGGCAGGGAAGATGCTGCCGATGGTGCCGAATCCGCCCAGTTGCTTGGCTCCCTCTTTGGAGAAGACATATTTCATCTGCGTGACGTAGCCTGCCAGTGTCTCGACACCCAGCTTGATGCCGGCAGGGAAGGAGGCAAAGAAGCCGTAACGGGTATGGATGACGGGCAACAACCGGGAGGTGAGCGTAACGGGATAGATGCCAACGTTGAAGAGTGAATCGGTATGAACCGTCACGGTATCGGTCACACCGGCGCGTACATAAGTGAGCAGCATGGCGTGCGAAGCGCCTGCCTCGCCGCGGCGGCGCAACTTCTCGCGGTTGAAGTCACTGAACGAGATGTTGCGTCCGTCGAGCTGCGTGATGCTGTCGCCCCGCTGCAATCCGGCACGTATGGCGGCGCCGCCTGCTTCGAGGCTGTCTGCCACAAACGGATAACGGAATTGGGTAAACTGCGTGCCGTCTGCAAGCAGTTTGTCCATCATGTCTTCGGGGATATAAACGGATGCTTCCTGTCCGTCGCGCAGCACCGTCACCTGACGGGCATCGACGATGGCAGTGAGCATGTCGCTGTTCATGCGCGTCAGCGGTTGTCCGTCGGCGCTGAGCAGGATGTCGCCGTTGCGAAAGCCGACCGCCTTGGCTGATTCGTTGAAGTCCATGCCTAACGGCACCTGTCGGACGGGCACGTAGCTGTCGCCCCACGCAAAAAGAATCATGGAGTAGATGAAGAGTGCCAACAGGAAGTTGAACAGCACTCCTCCCACCATGATCAGCAGTCGTTGCCATGCCGGCTTGGCGCGAAACTCCCAGGGTTGCATGGGTTGCTTCATCTGCTCCAAGTCCATGGATTCGTCGATCATACCGGCTATCTTGACGTAACCGCCCAACGGTAGCCATCCGACGGCATATTCGGTTTCACTGTGTCTGGGTTTCCACTTGAAGAGCGTGAACCACGGGTCGAAGAAGAGACAGAACTTTTCGACACGGGTTTTGAACAAGCGGGCAAAGAGGAAGTGCCCTGCCTCATGAATGATAACGAGCAGCGACAGGCTCATCACAAGTTGGAGAGCACGAATGAAGAATGTTTCCATTGAATATTTCTATTATTTACTTATTTGTTTCATTGATGAATCGGACAGGCTGTACCTCTTTACCAGCTCACTGGCGGTGCGCCTTGCCTCGGTATCGGTGGCGACATAGTCCTCGTATTCGGGTGTGCCGACGAAGGAGACGCTGCCCATGGTTTCTTCGATCACCCTGCTCATGCCGAGAAAGGAGATGCCGTCGTGCAGAAAGGCATCCACCACCACCTCGTTGGCGGCATTGACGATGCAGGGCATGTTTCCTCCGCGGCGTAAAGCCTCATAAGCCAGCGCTAGGTTGCGAAAGCGCGAGGTGTCGGGCTGTTCGAACGTCAGGTGGGTACATTGGGTAAAGTCTACGCGCGGGAACGACGAGGCTATCCGGTCGGGGTAGGAGAGGGCGTATTGAATGGGCAGCCGCATGTCGGGCATGCCCAATTGCGCCTTTACCGCGCCGTCGGCAAACTGCACCATGGAGTGAATGATGGATTGCGGATGTACCACCACCTCTATCTGTTCGGGTCGCACGCCGAAAAGCCAGCGCGCTTCCATCACCTCGAACCCTTTGTTCATCATGGTAGCCGAGTCGATGGTAATCTTTGCCCCCATCTCCCAATTGGGATGACGCAAGGCTTGTGCTTTGGTCACGACTGCCAGCTGCTCTGCCGTGCAGGTACGAAACGGACCGCCGGATGCCGTCAGTATCAGCTTTTCGATGGGGTTGTTTCCTTCACCTGCCAAGCATTGGAAGATGGCAGAATGTTCGGAGTCGACGGGATATATGGAAGTGCCGCAATGGAGGGCAAGTCGGCTGATCAGTTCGCCTGCCACCACCAGTGTCTCCTTGTTGGCAAGCGCAATGGGCTTACGGGCACGAATGGCATTCATGGTGGGTTTCAGTCCGGCATATCCTACCATGGCAACGAGCACCATGTCGATGCCCGCATCTCCGACTATCTGGCAGAGCGCGTCCTCGCCGGTGTAGACCTTGACGGGCAGCCCCTCCAGCGCATCTGCCAGCTTGCGGTAGTGTGCCTTGTTGGCTATCACCACTGCTTCGGGACGATAACGACGGGTTTGCTCGATCAGTGCGTCTACGTTGTTGTTGGCTGTCAGCACATAAGGTTCATACAGCTCACGGTGTTCGTCGATGACCTTCAATGCCTGCGTACCGATAGAGCCGGTAGAACCGAGAATGGCAATCTGCTTCTTCTTCATTGATAACTTTGGAATGATTTATCTGTTAAAACACGACATAAAGCTCCGGATTCACTGCCCGTCCTTTGTGCCACAATTCGAAATGGAGGTGCGTAACGCCTCCTTCGCCGGTCTGTCCGGATACTTCGCCCACCAATGCGATGGCTTCGCCGGCACGCACCACATCGCCCTGTCCTTTCATCAGCGAACCGCAATGTTTGTACACCGAAATAAAGTCTTGCGTGTGCAGCACCTCTATTACATATCCGTTTTCGGCAGTATAGCTGCTGAGTAACACAATGCCGTCGAGTGTAGCCAGTACGCTTTCGCCCGATGTAACGGCAATGTCGATGCCGTAATGCTTGTTGTCGGTATCGAACTTGCTGACAATCAGTCCGTTCACGGGACGGTAGAAGATGAAGTCGTCCACATCGGGACGCTCGGTCAGGTTGGTGAGGTTGTACTTTTCGGTCTCCTCGTATTGGCGGCGGAAGTCGGCTTCGCGTTCGGTGCGTTCCATCAGCGTATCGGCACGCACGGTCGTGAGCGAATCGATGGAAGTGATGGTATCTGCCTGCACCGTGCCGCGAAAGATATCCTGAATGTTCATGATGTACATGTTCTGTCGCTCCAGCAGCTTCTGCAACGAATCCACGCGCAGGGCATTCTCTACCACCAAGCTGCGCACTTCGCTGTTCATGTAGCCGGGTAGGTAGTTGCGCAAGGGGGTGTAGGCGATGATGACGGCGGCGATGCTAAAGAGGATGAGCAACACGAAAAACAGTACCGAGAAGCCGTTCAGTTTGGAGATGCGCAGTCCCGCCACCTCTTCGAGCGTATTCTCGTTGATGATGGAGAGCTTGTATTTGAACTTGATGTCGTTCCACAACATCCGGTATCGTTTATTCTTCTTCCTCTTCTTCATCCGTCAGTTGGTCTATGGTGAGTAATCCTTCGGGGAGATCAACGGTCATGCTGCGCAACTTCTTGTCGACAGCTGCGATAAACGCCTCCTGTGCGGGTATCAGCAGTTCGCTTCCGTCACGGCGTTCAAGTACGAAGAGGGTGTTGATAGTGGTGGTATCTACCTCAACAATGGTGCCCAGGAAGTCGTGCATGGCATCCTCAACGCGGAAGCCGACAAAGTAGTTCCATGACAACTCGCCGTCGGGAGCTTCGTCGGAAAGTGCCGTGGGGAAATAGACTTCGATGTTGGTAAACGGTTGTGCCTCCTCTATGCTGTCTATGCCTTCGAACTTCACCAGCGCGGTTGTGTCGGAACGGAACCGGTACGATTCGAAGAAGAACGGCACGAAGATGCCGTCCAGCCGGCAGATAAGGTAGTCGGCATCTACGCGGTCGAACACATCGTCGGTGAAGGTGAACAGCAGTTCGCCGTGTATGCCGTGAGGTTTGTTGAGCACACCTATTTTATATACCTCTTCCTGCCTGATCATATTCGGGTGATGTTAGCGCCGATGGCGTTGAGTCGTTGTTCGATGTCCTGATAGCCGCGGTCAATCTGCTCGATGTTGTGTATCCGGCTCACTCCTTCGGCGCTCATGGCAGCAATCAGCAGGGCGATGCCGGCGCGTATGTCGGGCGACACCAGATTGCCTCCGCGCAGCTGCATGGAGTGGTTATGACCGATAACCACAGCCCGATGCGGGTCGCACAAGATGATTTGCGCTCCCATATCAATGAGCCGGTCGACAAAGAAGAGGCGGCTTTCGAACATCTTCTGATGAATCAGCACGCTTCCCTTGGCTTGTGTGGCAACAACCAGCATCACACTGAGCAAGTCGGGGGTCAGTCCGGGCCAGGGAGCATCGGCAATGGTCATGATAGAGCCGTCGATAAACGATTCTATCTGATAGCACTCCTGTGCCGGTACGTAGATGTCGTCGTCGCGCTGCTCCAAGCTGATTCCAAGTCTCCGGAAACTGTCGGGGATGATGCCCAGATTGCGATACGACACATGCTTGATGGTCAGTTCGCTTTGTGTCATGGCAGCCATACCGATGAAACTTCCCACCTCAATCATATCGGGAAGAATGGTATGCTCGGTGCCATGCAACTGTGCTACCCCTTCGATGGTGAGCAGGTTGGAGGCGATGCCGCTAATCCTTGCTCCCATGCGATTGAGCATCCGGCAGAGTTGTTGCACATAAGGTTCGCAGGCAGCGTTGTAAATCGTGGTGGTACCTTGAGCCAGCACGGCAGCCATGACAATGTTGGCAGTGCCGGTCACGGAAGCCTCTTCGAGCAACATGTCGGCGCCTTGCAGCCGGTCGGCAGTTACTTCGTAGGTTTCGCGCTGTTGGTTGAAGTGAAACGCGGCACCCAGCTTTTGGATGCCGATGAAGTGGGTGTCTAACCGGCGGCGTCCGATCTTGTCGCCTCCCGGCTTGGATATGATGGCTTTGTGGAAGCGGGCAACCATCGGTCCCGTCAGCATGACCGAACCCCGCAGGGTGGCACACTTCTTGAGAAACTCGCTGCTCTCCAGATAGGACATGTCTATCCGTTCGGCTTGGAAGGTGTAAGAGCCTGCACCATTATTATATATGGTGACACCCATTTCGCTCATCAATTGAATGAGGTTGTTCACATCCAGGATGTCGGGAATGTTGTGCACCGCTACCGGTTCGTCGGTGAGTAGCGTGGCACAGAGAATCTGCAACACCTCGTTCTTGGCGCCTTGCGGATAAATCTCTCCTTTGAGCCGATGTCCTCCTTCAATGATGAACGATGCCATTAATACTTCTGCTTTTTATTCTTTTTCTTTTTACTGCTGCCTTGTTGGGGTTGCTTGCTTTGCGGCTGGGGCTGTACGTAGTTTTGTTCCATGCGCCAGTCCATGATCCGGAGGATGTGGTCGGTCATGCGCAACTTACCGTTGGAGTACTCGTACAGGTCTTCGGCAATCTTGCCCTCGTCGACCGAGTCCTTGTTCCAGGTGATGTAGTCTTTTTTGAGATGATTGCATATCAGCGCCACCAGATTGTCTTTCTCATCTCCTTCGGGAAAGTCACAGGCTTTTCTGATCAGCTCCTCAATGGTACGACCGTAGTGGCGGTAACGTATCTTTGTGCTGGGATACGGAATGAGGTCGGGCTTGGTGACGAGATTGTCCTTGCGGATAATTTCGTAGGGATAATCGATGTCAAGCTTGAAGTCTGCCATGATGGCAAGGTGATCCCACAGCTTGTGTTTGAAGTCGGGCACGTCGCGCAGGTGCGGAAACATGCCGCCCATGATATTAATAATGGTGTTGGCGCAACGCTGTCTTTCTGCCCGGTCACGAATGGTCAACGCATGGTCGACCATGTTTTGAACGCTCCGCCCGTATTCGGGCAGCGCCATAGGTTTTTGTTGAGTGTTATATTGCACAGCTTATAAGTTTGATAATTACTATTGTTGTTATGGATGGATATATGTTTTCGTCCGCCTGTTTTTACAAGACTTTCCCGGGTTTGGATGCCACAAATTCTTTC
This sequence comes from Prevotellaceae bacterium, assembly GCA_031262995.1. Classification (GTDB taxonomy): domain Bacteria; phylum Bacteroidota; class Bacteroidia; order Bacteroidales; family Bacteroidaceae; genus Bacteroides. Next base: position 9,088 of record JAISGR010000119.1, read on the forward strand.
AGGTAAAACGGCTCGAAGTAAGCCACATCTTTGAAGTCGTTTCGCGCCATTGCCTGCTCTGCCAGCGGAAACATGTATTTTGCCTGCGGAACAATGCCGTCGATAAAGTGCGCATTGGGGTGTGTGAGTTGTTCTTTGCACTTGTCGGCACCGTTGCCGAAGAAATAGACCGGATGATTGTTCAGGAACTCCGCATACGAGTATTGGTCTATTATGTCGGCGGCAATGTCGCGTACGGTGTGCAAGGCACGGTTATACACGGCAGCATATACCTCCATGCGTCGGGCATCAATCATGGGACATAACAGTGCGTCGTCGGGAAGCTCGTCGTGATAAAGCAGTACGGGCACACACATCACCTGTAAAGTAGGCAGTCCGATAAGCGGTATGTTACGTCCGTAACAGAGACCTTTTGCCATGGATACGCCGATACGCAGTCCGGTGTACGAACCGGGACCGCAACTTACCGCTACGCCGTCAAGCGGCATGGCATGACTGTCGGCAAACGAAAGCGCTTCGTCAACGAAAACACCCAACGATACGGAATGCGACGGTCCGTTTAAATCTTCTTTGGAAAACACCGCCTGCCCGTCTTCACTGACAGCTACCGAACAGGCGGAGGTTGATGTTTCTATATGTAATATACACGACATTATTCTCTGTTCTCTACGTTTGGTGTCGCAAAAATACAAGAAAGTTTTCAGTAATTGAATATTATAAAGTACTTTTGCGCGAAACTTACAGATTTGTTTAGAACTGATAAATAAAATTATTGTATGATACAATCCATGACAGGTTATGGAAAAGCAATCGCCGAACTGCCTGATAGAAAGATTAACGTAGAGATAAAGTCGCTAAACAGCAAGGCTTTAGACTTGTCTGTCCGTATTGCTCCCACGTACAGAGAAAAAGAGATGGAGATACGCAATGACGTTGCGCGGGCGTTGGAGCGGGGAAAGATAGACCTCAGTCTGTGGATAGATAAAAAGGAGGGGAGTGACCCCAGCATTCCCATTAACCAGAGCCTGCTCGCTGCCTATTACCGACAGATAAAAGAGATTCATCAAACCACCGGTATTCCCGAACCGAACGATTGGTTTACCACCCTGCTCAGACTGCCCGATGTCATGACGCGCACCGATATACAGGAACTGACCGAAGAGGAGTGGACAGTGGCACATGACGCGCTGCAACAAGCCATCGAACAGCTGATAAACTTCCGCCACCAGGAAGGTGCAGCCATCGAAAAGAAGTTCCGCGAGAAGATTGCCAACATTGCCCGGCTGCTCGATAACATCGCTCCTTACGAAAAAGAGCGCGTAGAGAAGGTCAAGGAACGCATCACCGACGCCCTCGAGAAGACACTTAGCGTAGATTATGACAAGAACCGGCTGGAACAGGAGCTTATCTACTACATTGAGAAGTTGGACGTAAACGAGGAGAAGCAACGACTGACCAACCACCTGAAGTACTTCATCAGCACGCTGGAAAGCGGCAACGGACAGGGGAAGAAGTTAGGCTTTATTGCACAGGAGATGGGACGGGAGATCAACACCTTGGGCAGCAAATCCAACCATGCCGACATGCAGAAGATTGTAGTACAGATGAAGGACGAGCTGGAACAGATAAAGGAGCAGGTATTGAATGTCATGTAATTTATTTAAAGCATAAAGTTATGAAAGCACTACTACAAATGGTAACTGCCACTTTGCCGAAAGAAGTCAAAGAGCTTTTGACAAAAGTGTTGTCCAAGATGGACACAGTGTTCGAGTGGGAATGTCTGTTTCATTATGTAAAAGACAATGGTAAAACGATGCATTTGAGTGACGACATTTTCAAGCAAGCATCGCTGGTGATTGCCCGAGAGCAGGAAAAAGCCGGCGGCAAGCTTGCCGGTACCACTCCGGTGCAAATCGACGGCAAACAGTATTACAGCAAGTGCATCTCTTTCTACGGAGACAATGCGTTCGACTACGTTTTCGGCGTTTCTACCGTCTATTTCGATGCGGAAGGCAATCCGGTCGGGTTCTATGATGTGTACGACTTCGACCCTGCCCCCCAAAAAAAGCGGGGAGGGAAGGAAGAGGAGCTGGTCGAACAAATGGACTTATTGGCTAAAAGCGGTATCGGTAAACCTTACAAGATTCTCTATGGCATTCATCCTGCCGATCTTTGAATGAGTAAACTTATTGTTTTTTCCGCTCCCTCGGGGGCAGGCAAATCGACCATTGTCAACTACCTGCTGCAACAGCCGGCATTGAATCTGGCATTCTCCGTTTCTGCCACGAGCCGTCCGCCGCGCGGTACGGAGCGGGACGGGGTGGAATACTTTTTCCTGTCGCCCGAAGAGTTTCGCAGCCGGATAGCTGCCGGCGAGTTTCTGGAATATGAAGAGGTGTACGAAGGTCGCTACTACGGCACCCTGAAGTCGCAGGTCGACAGGCAGCTGGCACAGGGACAGAACGTGGTGTTCGACGTTGACGTGGTGGGCGGCTGCCACATCAAGCAGCACTACGGGGAGCGGGCGCTGTCGATATTTATTCAACCTCCTTCGATAGCCGCACTCAAGTCTCGCCTGATAAGCAGAGGCACCGATACGCCCGAGGTCATTGCCGACCGGATAGCCAAAGCACAATACGAACTCTCCTTTGCCCCCCGATTCGACCGGGTGATTGTCAACAACGTGCTGGAAGAGGCACAGGCAGAAGCCTTACAGCGCATCACTCAATTCCTAAACGCATGAAGACCGGTATTCTGGGCGGCTCGTTCAATCCGATACATATCGGACACCTGGCGCTGGCAAACTACCTGTGCGAATATGCCGGACTGGACGAACTGTGGTTCCTCGTCTCGCCGTGCAGCCCCCTGAAAGAGGGAACGGAACTGCTCGACGACCGGCTTCGGCTGGAGCTGGTTGAGCTGTCTATTGCCGGGTACGACAAGTTTCGTGCCTGCGACATCGAGTTCCGGCTGCCCCGTCCGCTATACACCGTCCGCACGCTCGATCACTTGAAGCGGTTGTATCCCGACCGAACGTTCCACCTCATCATCGGGTCGGACAACTGGCACATCTTCTCGCAATGGCACGACAGCGCCCGGCTGCTGGCAGAAAACCGGCTGCTTGTCTACCCGCGTCCGGGATATCCGGTGTCTGCCGACGCGGAATCAGACCGCATACAGATTGTCCGCCATGTGCCCGTGTTCGACATCAGCTCCACATTTATCCGTCAATCGCTGCGCGACGGGAAGGACATCCGTTACTTCCTGCATCCGGCAGTCTATGAGAGGCTGAAGGAAGCAATGCCCGGGACACTCCCGCTTCGGGAGTAGGGGTACTCCAGGTTCGGGAGTAGAGGTACTCCGGGTTCGGGAGTAGGGGTACTCCGGGTTCGGGAGTAGGGGTACTCCGGGTTCGGGAGTAGAGGTACTCCGGGTTCGGGAGTAGGAGTACTCCGGGTTCGGGAGTAGAAACACTCCCGGTTTGTGGGTCAGCACAAGCAATACCGTATATATTTGCGGCATTAGAGAGAAAACGTTACTTTTGCGCCCCGTAAATACTTACTAATAATTTATGAACTCTAATAATAAGCAGTCACCATGTTCGATAATTTAAGCGAGAAATTAGACAGGTCGCTCAAACTCCTGAAAGGCGAAGGCAGAATCACCGAAATCAATGTTGCCGAGACGCTGAAAGATGTGCGCAAGGCACTGTTGGAAGCCGATGTCAATTACAAGGTTGCCAAGACATTCACCGATACCGTCAAGGAGAAGGCGATGGGGCAAAATGTACTGACCGCTATCAAGCCGGGGCAACTCATGGTGAAGATTGTGCACGATGAGCTGACCCAGTTGATGGGCGGCGAGACAGCCGAGATTGACTTGCAGCAGAAGCCGACCGTTATCCTGATGGCTGGCTTGCAAGGCTCGGGTAAAACCACCTTCTCGGGCAAGCTGGCACGCATGCTCAAAACCAAAAAGAACAAACGACCCATGCTTGTGGCGTGCGACGTCTATCGACCTGCTGCCGTCGAACAGCTGAATGTGGTCGGTGCGTCGATTGGGGTTCCCGTCTATTCCGAACAGGATGTGATCGACCCGATAGGCATTGCCACGCGCGGATTGGCTGAAGCCAAAGCCAAGGGCTGCGACGTGGTGATTGTCGATACTGCCGGACGACTGGCGATCGACGAGCAGATGATGGACGAAATCACCCGCATCCAAAGTGCCATCCAGCCGCAGGTAGTGCTCTTCGTTGTCGACTCCATGACCGGACAGGACGCGGTCAACACTGCCAAAGAGTTCAATGACCGCCTCGATTTCACCGGCGTGGTACTGACCAAGCTCGACGGTGACACCCGCGGCGGCGCGGCGCTCTCCATCCGTTCGGTTGTCAACAAACCCATCATGTTTGTCGGCACCGGCGAGAAGCTTGATGCCATCGACCAATTCCACCCTGCCCGCATGGCAGACCGCATACTCGGCATGGGCGACATCGTGTCGCTGGTGGAACGTGCACAGGAGCAGTACGACGAAGAAGAAGCCCGTCGCCTGCAAAAGAAGATAGCCAAGAACCAGTTCGACTTCAACGACTTCCTCAGCCAGATAGCCCAGATAAAGAAGATGGGCAACCTCAAAGAGCTGGCATCCATGATTCCCGGCGTCGGCAAAGCCATCAAGGACATCGACATCGACGACGACGCCTTCAAGAGCATCGAAGCCATCATCCACTCCATGACCCCCAAAGAACGGAGCAATCCCGAAATACTGAACTCCTCGAGACGGGCACGCATCGCAAAGGGCAGCGGTACCGACATGCAGGCAGTCAATCGCCTGCTCAAACAGTTCGACCAAACCCGCAAAATGATGAAAATGGTGACAAGCAGCAAAATAGGCAAGATGATGCCTAAGAAGCGCAGATAAACCACACTACTTATAATCAAACATCCTAAAGCTCATGACGCTCATCGACGGAAAAGCCATTTCCGAACAAATCAAACAAGAAATCGCTGCCGAAGTGGCTGCCATCGTGGCGGCAGGCGGCAAACGTCCGCACCTGGCAGCCATCCTCGTGGGACACGACGGCGGCAGCGAAACTTACGTAGCCAACAAAGTAAAAGCCTGTCAAGTGTGCGGATTCACCTCCACGCTGATTCGTTACGAAGCCGATGTCACCGAGGAAGAGTTGCTGGCAGGCGTACGTCGGCTGAACGACGATGCCGACGTCGACGGTTTCATCGTGCAACTGCCGCTGCCCCGACACATCTCCGAACAGAAGGTCATCGAAACCATCGACTACCGCAAAGATGTGGACGGCTTTCACCCCATCAACGTGGGACGCATGGTGATCGGACTGCCTTGCTACGTATCTGCCACCCCTAACGGCATTCTCGAGCTGCTGAAACGTTACAACATCGCCACATCGGGCAAGAAGTGTGTCGTGCTGGGACGCAGCAACATCGTAGGCAAACCCATGGCTACGCTCATGATGCAGAAAGCCTGTCCGGGCGATGCTACCGTCACCGTATGCCACAGCCGCAGCGCCGACCTGGTCGGTGAGTGTCGCAAAGCCGATATCCTGATCGCTGCCATGGGACAACCCAACTTTGTGAAAGCCGACATGGTGAAAGAGGGCGCCGTGGTGATCGACGTAGGCACCACCCGCGTGCCCGATGCTTCCCGTAAGTCGGGCTTTAAGCTCACCGGCGACGTGCTGTTCGACGAGGTGGCTCCCCGCTGCTCGTTCATCACACCCGTACCGGGGGGCGTGGGTCCGATGACCATCGTATCGCTGATGAAGAACACCTTGCTGGCAGGCAAGAAAGCCATCTACCCCTGACGGTTCTTACTCCCGCTATCCTCTCCCGATGAAAACAGTTGCCGTCCTACTTCTTGCGCTGTCATGCCGCATGACGACTCTCTGTGCACAACAGCAGATCACCTTGCTGTTTGCAGGCGACCTGATGCAGCACAAGGAGCAGCTGACGGCAGCCCGCACAGCCGACGGCACATACGACTACACACCCTGCTTTGCCGCCGTCCGCCGACAAATCAGCAGCGCCGACTTGGCAATTGCCAATCTGGAGACCACCTTCGGCGGTGCGCCCTATACCGGCTATCCTGCGTTCTGCTCGCCCGACGAGTATCTCTTTGCCATCCGCGATGCCGGTTTCGATGTGCTGCTCACCGCCAACAACCATTGTCTCGACCGCGGCAAGCGGGGCATGGAACGAACCATCCGAATGCTCGACTCCCTGCACATCCCTTATGCCGGTACCTATCCGACGGATGAAGCGCGTGCCCTGCGCTATCCGCTGTTTCTGGTGAAGAAAGGGTTTCGCATCGCCCTGCTCAACTATACTTATGGTACCAACGGCATACGCCCCGTCCCGCCCAATCAGGTCAACTACATCGACCGGAAAACGATGCTGAAAGATATACGTACCGCACGCACCTGGAACCCCGACGTCATTATCGCCTGCATGCATTGGGGCAATGAATACCAATCCCTTCCCAACACCGAACAGCGCGAGCTGGCAGACTGGCTGCTGCAACAGGGCGTGACACATGTCATCGGGTCGCATCCGCACGTCATTCAGCCGATAGAGCTGCGCACGGACAGCACAGACAGTGTCGCCAACGTTGTCAACCGGCACGCAGTCGTCTATTCGCTGGGTAACTTCATCTCCAACATGAGCCGCACCAACACCGACGGCGGTCTTCTCTTCACCATGACACTGCAAAAAGACACCGTCGGTCGCAGCACGCCCCGTACATACCTAAAGCATTGCGGTTACAACCTCGTATGGACGGCACGTCCGGCGCTCACCCGTGAGAAGAACTTCCGCCTCTGTCCGGTAGATTCGCTCTCTGCCTCTACGCTTCCTTCCGCTGCCCGAGCCAGGCAAACCGGCTTTGTAAACAACGTCCGGCAGTTGCTGCGCCGATACAACAAAGGAGTCGAAGAGTTACTTCCCGACTGAAACATCCACTCTTCCCTTACAGAAGCATCCACTCTTTCCTTACAGGAGCATCCGCTCTTCCAGTTGCCGTTTCCTTCCTTCCGCACCTCTTCACCCAACGTAATAATCGGAGGATACATAAAAATATCATTTCAATAGTTTGCTCTACTAAAAATAATACATATCTTTGCACCGCTTTTGAGGAAGCAGCCTATATGGTGACTGTAGTTCAGCTGGTTAGAGCGTCAGATTGTGGTTCTGAATGTCGTGGGTTCGAATCCCATCAGTCACCCCAAAAACCAGCACTCATACTATTAAAGCAAGTGAAGCGGAAAGTCCTAAAAGATTTTCCGCTTTGCTTATTGTATCGGGTGTATAGCACTCACCCGATATTGTTTTTGAGACGGATCGTCTCCGCCTCGGAAGACGGATCGTCTTCCCCTCGAAAGACGGATCGTCTTCCCCTCGAAAGACGGATCGTCTTCGCCTCGGAAGACGGATCGTCTTCGCCTCGGAAGACAAGGCATCTCAAAACCCCTTTGAAGCGGCTCTTTCGAAGTCTTTTTGAACAGTTGTAACCGATTCTACCGAAATCTGCGTACTTTTGTCCGTCATAAGCGACAAGGTAAATATGATACTCGAACGAATATCCATTCTCAACTATAAGAATCTGGAGCAAGTGGAACTCTCTTTCTCGCCCAAGCTGAACTGCTTCTTCGGACAGAACGGCATGGGGAAAACCAATTTGCTTGATGCCATCTACTTCCTCTCCTTTTGCAAAAGTGCAGGGAATCCCATTGACTCGCAGAACATCCGTCACGACGGTGAGTTTTTTGTGATTCAGGGATTCTACGAAACGGCTGTCGGCACGCGGGAGGAAATATACTGCGGCATGAAACGCCGGCAAAAGAAGCAGTTCAAACGAAACAAGAAAGAGTATTCGCGCCTGTCTGATCACATCGGCTTTATCCCTTTGGTGATGGTGTCTCCATCCGATTCGGAGCTGATAGCCGGAGGTAGCGACGAACGCCGCCGGCTGATGGATGTGGTGATTTCGCAGAATGACAAAGCGTATCTGGAGGCGCTGATTCGGTACAACAAAGCCTTGATGCAACGCAACATCCTGCTCAAGAGCGAGGCGCCTGTCGAGGAGGAACTTTTCCTGGTGTGGGAGGAGATGATGGCGCAGACCGGCACCCTTATCTTTCAAAAGCGGGAGGCTTTTATCGAAGCGTTCATCCCCATCTTCCAATCGTTTTATTCCGCCATCTCGCAAGACCGGGAGCGGGTGTCGCTTGCCTACACTTCGCATGCCCGCAATGCCTCGCTGTCGGAGGTGCTGAAAGAGAGCCGGCAGAAAGACCGCATCGTGGGTTATTCGCTGCATGGCATCCACAAAGACGAGCTGGTGATGATGTTGGGCGATTATCCCATGAAACGCGAAGGCTCGCAAGGGCAGAACAAAACCTATCTGGTGGCGCTGAAGCTGGCACAGTTCGACTTCCTGAAGCGAGCCGGCAATGCTACGCCGTTGCTGCTGCTCGACGACATCTTCGACAAGCTCGATGCCGTCCGCATGGAGCAGATTATCAAGCTGGTGGCAAGCGACAAGTTCGGGCAGATATTTATCACCGATACCAGTCGGGAGCACTTAGACCATATCCTGCAACGGGTGGGGGGCGACTACAAGAGGTTCCGCGTGACCGACGGCACCGTGCAGGAGGAAGGGATGTGAAACGCATAATCACGGAATGATACTGCATGAAGCGTAATCAAGCAAAATCTATCGGCGACCTGATACGTGTCTATCTGCGTCAGGAATCGCTGGAGACACCGCTGAACGAACAGCGTCTCGTCAACGCATGGGGCGAGGTGATGGGAGAAACGATACTCTCCTATACCAAGGGGCTGTTTATCAAGAATCAGGTGTTGTATGTACATCTCACTTCTGCCCCGCTCAGACAGGAGCTGATGATGGGGCGGGAGATGTTGGTGCGCAACCTGAACCGCCACGTGGGGGCAACGGTGATTACAAATATTGTGTTTCGGTAAACAATCCCGAAACTGCGCAGAGTGCGCTTATCTGTGCATTTCTTGTTGCACAAATCAAATGTTTGACTAACTTTGCGCGCTCTAAAAACATCTAATCAATTTAAAAACAATAAGAACAGAAAAGCATGAGTTTGAAAATTGTAGTACTGGCAAAACAAGTTCCCGACACACGCAACGTCGGGAAAGATGCCATGAAAGCCGACGGCACCATCAATCGGGCAGCACTTCCGGCTATCTTTAATCCCGAAGACTTAAATGCATTGGAACAGGCACTGCGCCTGAAGGATGCACATCCCGGCTCCACGGTCACCATGCTCACCATGGGACCCGGTCGCGCTGCCGAGATCATCCGTGAAGGTCTCTATCGGGGCGCCGACGACGGCTATCTGTTGACCGACCGTGCATTTGCCGGCGCCGACACGTTGGCGACTTCGTATGCACTCGCCACGGCGATACGTAAAATCGGGCAGCCGGACATCATTATCGGCGGGCGGCAAGCCATCGACGGAGATACCGCGCAGGTAGGTCCGCAGGTAGCGGAGAAGTTAGGGTTGACGCAAATCACCTACACGGAAGAGATTCTGAACGTAGAAGAGACTACGGGCAGGATAGTAGCCAAACGACACATCGACGGCGGCGTGGAGACGGTAGAGGGGCGACTACCCATCGTCGTTACCGTCAACGGAAGCGCAGCGCCGTGCCGACCGCGCAACGCCAAGCTGGTTCAGAAGTACAAACGGGCGCTGGGCGCACAAGAGAAAGCCGCTGTCACCAAAGAGGGCGCCTCTCTGCCCTACGCCGAACTGTATGCCGAACGTTCCTACCTGAACATTACCGAATGGAGCGTGGCTGATGTGGACGGTGACGTGAAACAGTGCGGGCTGAGCGGCTCGCCCACCAAAGTGAAAACCATCGAGAACATTTCATTCCAAGCCAAAGAGAGCCGCACACTTACCGGCAGCGATGCCGATGTGGAGAGCTTGATAGTCGAGCTGCTGGCAAACCATACTATCGGATAAAGCATTATGAACAACGTATTTGTATATTGCGAGCTTGAAGGCAACATCATTGCCGACGTAAGTCTCGAACTCCTTACCAAAGGACGTAAACTGGCACTCCGACTGGGCTGCCAATTGGAAGCCGTCGTAGCCGGTAGCAAGCTGGACGGCATCGAAGCACAAGTGTTTCCCTACGGCGTAGACCGACTGCACATATTCGACGCACCGGGACTGTTTCCCTACACGTCACTTCCCCACACCTCCGTACTGGTGAACCTCTTCAAGGAGGAGCAACCGCAAATCTGCCTGATGGGCGCCACCGTTATCGGTCGCGACCTCGGTCCGCGCGTGTCGTCTGCCCTGAAGAGCGGACTGACTGCCGACTGTACCGCCCTCGAGATAGGCGACCACGAAGACAAGAAAGAGGCAAAGGTGTACAAGAACCTGCTCTATCAGATTCGTCCGGCATTCGGCGGCAACATTGTAGCCACCATTGTCAACCCCGAGCACCGTCCGCAGATGGCAACCGTGCGCGAGGGTGTGATGAAGAAAGAGATACTCGACCCGAACTACGAAGGCGAAATCATCCGCCACGACGTAGCCAAGTACGTGCCCGACACCGATTATATCATCAAGGTGATAGAACGCCACGTCGAGAAAGCCAAGCATAACCTCAAGGGCGCTTCGATCATCGTAGCCGGTGGTTACGGCATGGGCAGTCGCGAAGGTTTCGATATGCTGTTCGAACTGGCAAAGGAGCTGCACGCCGAAGTGGGCGGCAGTCGTGCTGCCGTCGATGCCGGCTTCTGCGACCACGACCGACAGATAGGACAGACCGGCGTGACCGTACGTCCTAAGCTCTACATTGCCTGTGGCATCAGCGGACAAATCCAGCACATCGCCGGTATGCAGGAGAGCGGCATCATCATCTCCATCAACAGCGACGAGAACGCTCCCATCAACACCATCGCCGACTACGTAATCAACGGAACGGTCGAGGAGGTGATTCCCAAGATGATTAAGTACTATAAACAAAACAGCAAGTAAGGAGTAACAGGAGATTGGACAATGAAAGGTTTTCTCATAGCACTCTCTCTGCTGCTTGTTGGCGCCGTCTCGTATGCGCAACCCAAGCCGCCCCGCAACGGCAAATATGTCCTGTCGTATGCCAATGGCAATGATAGCTTGGTGTGCTACTACAAAGATGGATTGTTGGAAGGACAACGGATGCTGTACTATCCGAACGGACAGGTGCACATCATGGAATCGCTTAAACAGGGGCGTCCGCGCGCATTGAGGCAATACTATGAGAATGGTGCCTTGAAACGCCAAGAAACCCACGACGGGCAAACCATCCACGGACATTGCTATGACGAGCAAGGGCGGGAAGTGTATTTCACTCCTTACGTCATGCCGCCACGCTTTCCCGGTGGTAACGAGGAGCTGCACCGCCTCTTGGGGGAATATATTCAATACCCTCCCGAAAGCGAGAAAGCGCGTAAAGAAGGACGGGTGCTCATCAGATGCAAAGTCGAGAGGGACGGAAAGACAACCGACGTAAAGGTTGTCGAGAGCGTATCGCCCGAGCTGGACAACGAAGCCATGAGGGTAGTGGCGTTCCTCGCCTTGAAGCACCATTGGATACCCGGGATGATAGACGGAAAGCCCGACTCTTTCTACATGAATATCCCGATAAGGTTTCGGTTGCATCCCCGCGTCAACTCCCGTAAATCCTCTCCTAATTAACTTCTATAACAAAGATAACAATTAGCAATATGACAAATTTTTATACCGACGTTCCTGCATTGAAGTTTCATTTGGAAAATGAGATGATGGAACACATCTGCGAGCTGAAAGAGCGCGGATACCAAGACAAAGACAAGTATGACTACGCGCCGCAGGATTATGCCGACGCGATGGATTCGTATAATCGAGTGCTCGAAATCACCGGCGAGATTACTGCCGACGTGATTGCTCCTAATGCCGAAGGGGTCGACGAAGAGGGTCCGCACTGCGCCAACGGACGGGTGGAGTATGCCTCCGGTACGAAGCAGAACCTCGAAACAATGGTCAAAGCCGGACTGAACGGCATGACCATGCCGCGTCGTTTCGGCGGGCTAAACTTCCCCATCACCCCCTACACCATGTGCGCCGAGATTGTAGCCGCTGCCGATGCCGGTTTCGGCAATATCTGGTCGCTGCAAGACTGCATCGAGACGCTCTATGAGTTTGGCAACGAAGACCAGCACAGCCGGTTCATCCCTCGCATCTGCGCCGGCGAGACCATGTCGATGGACTTGACCGAACCCGATGCCGGATCCGACCTGCAAAGCGTGATGCTCAAAGCAACCTACGACGAAGCCGCCGGATGTTGGCGACTGAACGGCGTGAAACGCTTCATCACCAACGGCGACGCCGACCTGCACCTTGTGCTGGCACGCTCGGAAGAGGGCACGCGCGACGGTCGCGGACTGTCGATGTTCATCTACGACAAGCGCGACGGCGGTGTGAACGTGCGCCGCATCGAGAACAAACTGGGTATTCACGGTTCGCCCACCTGCGAGTTGGTGTACAAGAACGCTCGGGCTGAGCTGTGTGGCGACCGCAAGCTGGGACTGATTAAGTACGTGATGGCGTTGATGAACGGTGCCCGTCTGGGCATTGCCGCCCAGTCGGTGGGCTTGTCGCAGGCAGCCTACAACGAAGGATTGGCGTATGCCCGCGACCGCAAGCAGTTTGGCAAAGCGATCATCGAGTTTCCTGCCGTGTACGACATGCTTGCCATCATGAAAGCCAAGCTCGATGCCGGACGCGCACTGCTCTATCAGACCGCCCGTTACGTCGATATATACAAAGCCCTCGAAGATATAGGTCGCGAGCGCAAGCTCACCCCCGAGGAGCGCACCGAGCAGAAGAAGTACGCCAAGCTGGCAGATGCCTTTACCCCGCTTGCCAAGGGCATGAACTCCGAATACGCCAACCAGAATGCGTATGACAGCATTCAGATTCACGGCGGTTCGGGCTTTATGTTGGAGTATGCTTGCCAGCGCATCTACCGCGATGCCCGCATCACCAGTATCTACGAAGGTACCACGCAGTTACAAACCGTGGCTGCCATCCGCTACGTCACCAACGGCGCCTACCTGGCAATCTTGCGCGAGTTCGAGACCGTGCCGTGCAGCGAAGCCATGCAGCCGCTCATGGAGCGTCTCCGAAAGATGGACGACCAGTTCGAAAGCAGCATAGCCGGTATGAAGGAGAAAGAGAATCAGGAATATCACGACTTTGTGGCACGTCGCCTCTACGAAATGGCTGCCGTGTGCATCATGTCGCACCTGATTATCCGGGATGCTTCCAAAGCTCCCGAGCTGTTTGCCGATTCGGCGCTCGTCTATTTGAATTACGCCGAGGCAGAGGTGAATAAGCATGCCGGTTTCATCGACCGTCTCGCGGTAGTCGATTTGGAGAAATACCGAAAGGTGTAAAC
>JAISGR010000129.1 GCA_031262995.1 Prevotellaceae bacterium
CTCCGCATTCCGGTGAAGGAAATGGCTGACATCATGGGCATCTCTCCCGGCTCCATTTCGAAAAAGAAGCAGCGACTGAAAGAAGTCATCATTCGCGCTTTGGGCGATCAATACGACAGCGCCCAGCTTCTTGATGTGTGGGTTTGGGAATTTTAACTCATCGCTTGTCCATATCGAACCAAAGTTATTTTCTTAATGCATTGATTTTCAATAGGCATGTAAGTGGCATTTGTCCATCTCGTGTCCATCTTGCTTTCGTGGGTATTGCCTAATTTTGCATCGTTCGAAAGAACAATAACTATTTAAATACAACAAATGCCCGTGCATGAACGTCCTCATCATTTAATAAGAACTCTTATGAAACGTACAGCTTTTTCTCTACTCGCCCTATTGTGGTGTCTTGCCGTTTATGCACAAAACAGTCTGACCGGCACGGTTTTCGACACCGAAAACCAGCCGGTCGACTTTGCCACTGTTGCCGTCTATGCGCTTCCCGATTCCGCGCTGGTCACGGGGGCGGTTACAGCCACCGACGGCACCTTCCGCATCGCCTCCCTGCACGCGGGGAAATACCTGCTGACGGTATCTCACCTGCTCTACCAAAAGCAACAAGTAGTCATCGACATGGGCACAACAGACGTGGTACATCCTCCGATTGTTGTAAGCACCAACGACGTGTTGCTGAAAGAGGTCGTCATTACCGGCGATGCCGTGCAGCGCAGGGTCGACGGGTTCAGGGTATCACTCAAAGACAACCCGATAACGAAGGGACGCACCGGCACACAGGTGCTGAGCTTGTTGCCCGGCGTGATCGAAAACAGCGGCTCCCTCATGATAGAAGGACGCCCCGTTGCCCGCATCTACATCAACAACCGACGGGTGGAGAACCAGAAAGAGCTGGCAGCCATCCCTGCCGACATGATTGAGCGGGTCGACATCATCCCCATGGCAAACAGCAGCGAAGATGCTGCGCTGAACGGCGGCATCATCCGCATCACACTCAAGCAGCATGTCGACGGCGGCTACTACGGCTCTGTGACTGGGGAGTATAGCGGTCTGGTCGATGTCGGAACCGCTGGCGACGGACTGAACGCCATCTTCAACGGCAAGTGGGGAAAGCTGAATCTGTATAATTATGCCGCATACGGCGACAAAAGGGCTTACGACACCTATACCACCCTGTCCGATTACAAGCAAACGGGTGCCCGCATCCAAACCGAAGAGTCGTCCGACGGATGGAGCCATACCTTTACCGACCAACTCAGCCTGGTGTACGAACTGAATCAACGCCACAGCATCGGCGCCAACCTGATGGCACACCTTTCGAACAGCAACCCCCATTCGGTTTCGTCTTCCGTCGTCACCGAAGCCAATCGGACGGCAACCCACAACAGCCGCATGGAGATAGAGAACCGGAATCGCCTGCATCAATACCAAGCCACGCTGAATTACAGCTGGTTGTTGAACGCAAAAGGCTCGAACATCAAGCTCACTGCCGATTACCTGCGCTATAACAGCACGAACGACCGCGATTACACCAATCATTCTCCCGCTGCCGAAGAGCGTTCGTTCAACAATACCGACAGCCGGAGCCAATTCGTCGAAGCCGATGCCAAGTCGGAATGGGTAGTCGGCAAGGCGAGCAGGCTCGATGCGGGCGCCAATTACCGCTGGCTGGAAACCAAACAACAGCTGGATTACTCGGCAGTGGCACTGAACGACCGCTACCGCATGACCGGACGCACCTATTCAGCCTACGTCAACTACCAGTCGGCATGGAAGCAGCAATGGATGTACCAGATAGGCGTTCGCGCACAGGAAGACCGCATCGGCTATCGCTCGGAACAGGCACATGCCTCCAGCGAGAATGTCTACCGCAACCTGTTCCCCACCGTGATGGTGATGTATCGGATGAATCCCGAGAAAGGTCACTCGTTGCGTCTCTCTTATCAAAAAACGATGAACAGAATCCCATACAGCGCCATCACCCCCGTTGTCACTTACGAGAACGACTACTTCTACACCAAGGGCAATGTCGACCTCACCCCCAATACCTACCATTCGTTGATGGCGAACCTGTCGCTGTTCAATCGGTGGAACATCTCTTTGCAGGGCGTGTACAGCAAGAACATCATGTTCTTCAAGACCTTTGCGGACGCCGACAATCCGATGGTGCTTTACACCATGCCGGTCAACGGCGGACGGTCGCGCCTGGCGGCTGTGTCGGTCGACCGCACCTTCCAAATGGCAAAGTGGTGGAGCATGAAGGTCAATGCCAACATCGGCTGGCAGGACGACCGCTTCGAAGAGCAGCTCACCGGCGACTGGCGCATGCTCTATGTGCTCAATCACACCTTCTCCTTCAGCCCCACCTTCGGCGCTTCGATGTCGATGGTGCTGGAGCCGACCTTCAAGAAGAACGACCGCATCTATCAAGAGGTCTATTCCGTACAGATCGGAGCCTACAAATACACGCTCAAGAACCGCCTGCTGCTTGCGCTGGACGGAATGCTGCTTGCACGCAACAGGACAGTGGTTACCCAAACCAATGAGATACTGAATGCACACAAGCGTACCACACCCGTCAGTTGGGGAACGCTGCGCGTAGTCTATTACTTCAACGGCGGTAAACGGTTGCAGGTGAAGCGCGCCAACAGCATTCAGTACTATCAGGAGGTCAAGGACGACAGATAAGCGTAAAACGACCCGTTCAATCGCCCTTTTTTTCCTTGCCTTTCCCGGGTCGTTGGAAAGCCTTTCCAATGACTCGGGAAAGCCTTTCCAACGACCCGGGAAAGTAACGGTGCATTTCTCAGGCAGAGAGGCACCGTTTTTACACTATTAAATAATCTCTTTTTAAAATAGTCTTATCAGATTATTTCCTATTATTATCAGATTATTTCCTATTATTATCTGTGTGATTTCCTATTATTTTTGGTGTGATTTCCTATTGATACACAAAAAGAAATTATCTTTGCCCGGAATTTTGACACGGGTTGCCCGATAGAGACAACTGTTACTGAAAGATTCACCATAAAAAACATTCACCATAATCAAAATACAACCATGATCTGGAACGAGAACATCGAATGTATGGAGCGCGAGAACTTGCGCAAGATACAAAGCCTCCGACTCAAAAAAATTGTGGAACACGTGTACCACAACACCCCTTTCTATCGGAAGAAAATGCAGGAGATGGGCATTACTCCTGACGACATCAACTCCATTGACGACATCGTGAAGCTGCCCTTTACCACCAAATATGATGTGCGCGACAACTATCCCTTCGGATTGTGCGCCGTACCGATGAGTCAGATTGTACGCATCCACGCCTCGTCGGGCACTACCGGCAAACCGACCGTGGTGGGCTACACCCGCAAAGACCTCTCGGCATGGACGGAATGTGTGGCGCGCGCCTTCACCGCTTACGGCGCCGACAGCTCCGATTTCTTCCAGGTATCTTACGGATACGGATTGTTTACCGGAGGACTGGGCGCACATGACGGAGCCGCACCTATCGGGGCATCGGTCATCCCCATGTCGTCGGGCAATACCGAAAAGCAGATCACACTGATGCACGATTTTGGCTCGACCGTATTGTGCTGCAC
>JAISGR010000147.1 GCA_031262995.1 Prevotellaceae bacterium
TATCGAGACCCGGGAATAGCACGGGGAAGTTCGTGGTCATCTCCTGTGACGGATTGGTAGAGAGCGCCCAAACCACGGAGATGTAAAATGGCTCATCGCCGCTACTCGGATTAGTATCCTCCCCATTAATGTTAGTAACATTCCCGTTTGACTGGTCGATGACTGCCAACACAGTCTGTTGCGGCAACACCATCAAGGCATTGGCATCGGTGTGTATCTGCGTCATGGTGTTGTCCACCATAATAAAGCTGTTGGATTCGCCGCTATCCCGTGTTCTGGCTACATCGTAATTTATCGGTGACCGTTGATTTGTCCACAAGGTGACAAGCGGAGTGTGGTTGATATCATCATACGTGAAGCCACCTGATGAGGGAATACCGGCATTCTCAAAGTCAAGATCTCCCACGGCTTTCAGGTTGTGCAGCTCCACCTTCTTGATGATCAGGTTGACACCCTCCACGCCGCTTCTTGCCTCGAATCTGGCACGGCTCAGGGCGTGTTGGAACTGAAGCACTACCGTGCCGGCATTGCGGTCTACTTTCTTTTTGTATGCCACGAGGAAGTCTTCCTGATTGATTACTCCCTTATTCTTCTCCTGTTTTACGGTATAAGTGATGGTCGACCCGTTCGGAGCAAACGTCGATTTTACGTTCGTGCTCAGCGCGGGTGCATAAGCGTAGAAGTCCATCGTGGAGGCTGACCACAAGACTTCAGGGTTGTATACCCACTTGTTCTCCTTGTTGCGATAGACCAGCACATCGTTCAACACAAGGTTCTCAGTCAGGGCAGGCAGCTCACCCGCTGCCCATACGGCAAAGCTCTCAAGGTTATCATTGGTGATGACCTCGGCGCGCGTATCGCTCTTCTCTATCAACGGATTGAAGGCGATGTACTTCCCCGAACGGGCGTTCGGAGAATCGTTGATGACCACTTCCTGGCTACAGCCGGCAAGCAGTAACATGACAAGGGACAGTGTCCCGACGAAAGGTGATTTTCTTTGTTTCATGGTTACAAATGTTTTTAATTAGTAAAACAAACATTGATATATATATAAAGAGTATCTTCTATGGCAAGCATCTGCTGTTTCATGCTATCCCAAGGGCACAATCACGTCGTCCCATTCGCCCACGCCGATGTCGAATCCGCCGCCGTCGCCGCCACCCTCCTCGTCGGGGATAACCAGGCGCTCGTCGTTGTCCAGCACAATGTCGAAGCCGCCGTTGCGGGCGCGCCAGGCTTGCTGCTCCTCGGGGGTGCCGTCGACGCCCATCGACGCCCACAGCTGTTCGCTGACCGTTTCCTCCCACTGTCCCAGCCAGTAGCCCCACGAGGCGTAGTAGTAGCGGTAAGCAGGGGTGAGGCACTCGATGGTCAGGCGGTTGCGGATGTCGGTCAGGCTCACCACACCGAAGGCGCAGAAGCGCCCCACTATCCAGTCGTCAGTCCAGCCGCTCACCGGGTCGTCCCATCCGGCGGGGAAGAGCGCTTGCAGGTCGGCGTCCCACGTGTGTTGCTGCCCGTCGATGTAAGTCTCCACCCCCGTGAAGAGGATGGTCGACGCGCTTGCTGTCTGCTTGCCCAGCCCGGGGAAGTAGCTGCCTGCCATGCCCGAGATGGCGCCTTTGATGTCCGACACGTTCTTCAGTCCCTTGACGCCGTGGATCAGGAAGGTGTATTCGTGCAGCACGTTGTCGGGTTCGAACAGCAGCTCCAGCGTATCGCCGGGCAGGACGTCGACGGCAAATGTCTCTTCGTTGCGCGCCATGTAGAGCGTGTGCGGATCAGGCTCTGCCACCGTCACCTCGCCGGGTTGCATGTCGGCATAGATGTTGTAGGTGCCCGTGGCAGCCTGGCAGTAGGCTTCGAACTGCTCGCGGCTCTGCTCGTTGCGGAAGTACACCGTGCGGTTGCCCTCGTAGTCGTAGCAGACCGGATGATACACCGTTTTGTTTACCGGGTAGATGTATCCGCCGTCGACACCTACGGGGTAGCGGATGGCTTGGGTCACCGCCTGCTGCGCAACAGGAAAGAGGTGCGTCATCATGCCGTTCGACGGCTTGGTTGGCTGCTCGTCGTCCTCCCACAAGATGGTGACGTGCACGCAGGCAATCTCCTCGCATCCGTCGTCCGCACTCAGTTGGCGATGCCGGCAACCCGAGGTCAGGAGCATGAGGCAGATTGCCAGAAGCCGTGCGGTGTAGGAGATATGTTTATGGCTGCTCATGGGTCATTCCTATTCGATAGATGAGGGCGACTGCCGCCCGCGTTGGACCGTAGTAGTTCCGTTCCTTGCGGTTGCGCACAGGATAACAGTCGGCGCATGTACTCCGATTATACTCGTAGTACATGCCGCCGAAGTATCCCGCCCCCAAACTAAACTCAAGATCCCACCGCCTGCCGATCGGCAGTACATAACCATACGTGATACCCATCGAACGGCTCTCCGTGCTCAGGTAACCCATATCGTTCAGTGTGCGGGGGAAGAGACGAACGTCATAGTTCTCCATCACAACATATATTC
>JAISGR010000054.1 GCA_031262995.1 Prevotellaceae bacterium
CTGCGCAGGCATACCGATGCCGCGCAGATACTGCTGGCATCCGACCGTTTCTTGCAGGTCAACAAGTCGGTCATCATCAACATCGACTATCTGTGCGGCATAGAGGAGAGCGGGATTCAGCTGCTGCCTCCCTTCAACCATTGCAACATCAAGCTCTCACGGAAATACAAGAAGACGGTGGCGGATGTGGTTATGTGGTTGTAGCGACAGACGCAAGCGAGATATTCGCAGAATCTTTCCGTCAAACGCTCTTCGTTCTCGAAAAAGTGGGTACATTTGCCTGCAATTTAATCAGTTACCACTATGACAGCAACAAGAAGCCTGCCCATCGGCATACAAGATTTTGAGAAACTCCGCCGAGAAGGGCATGTGTATGTAGACAAGACTGCCTACATATACCAACTTTCGAGAGGGAGCAAGCCCTACTTTATGGGGCGTCCCCGCCGCTTCGGAAAGAGCCTGCTGCTCTCTACCATGCGCACCTACTTCGAAGGGAAACGTGAATACTTCGAGGGATTAGCCATTGCCGACTTGGAGACGGAATGGGAATCGTATCCGGTGTTTCATCTGGACATGAATGCCGACAGATATGTGGATATGAGCCGATTCATGGGTGCCGTCAATAAGAATTTGGAGAATTTAGAAAAGAAGTGGGGAAAGGTAGCAAGCGAAACATCCCCAGCCAACCGCCTGTCGGGGCTGATAGAGCGCGCCTACGAACAGACGAAGAAGCCCGTCGTGGTGCTCATCGACGAATACGACAAACCGTTGCTCGACACGCTGCACGACCGCCAATTGCACGAAGCGATGCGCGACGAGCTGCAAGGCTTCTACGGCGTGCTCAAGAGCGCCGATAAGTACTTGCGTTTTCTCTTCCTGACCGGCATCACCAAGTTCTCGCAAGTGAACGTGTTCAGCACCCTAAATCAGTTGAACGACATCAGTCTGGACAATGCCTATTCCGCCATCTGTGGTATCACAGAAACCGAACTGTTGCAGAACTTCGAGCCGGAGCTGCAAGCGTTGGCACAAGCAAAGGATGCAACCCTCGAAGAGACCCTTGCGGAATTGAAGATGCACTACGACGGGTATCACTTCGCGCGCCGCAGTGAAGATGTGTACAATCCGTTCAGCGTGCTCAATACCCTTGCCAAAAAGGAATATGCCGACTACTGGTTTCAAACCGGTACCCCCTCTTTCCTTATCCGTCTTATCAGCACCACCAACTTCCGCATCCCGCAATTGGAGAATGACATGTTTGCCACAGCAAACGAAATGTTCAACTATCGGGCAGAGATGAAGAACATACTGCCCCTGCTCTATCAGAGCGGGTACCTCACGATTAAAGAGTATATCGGGCAGATGAATCTGTTCCGGTTGGGCTTTCCCAACGAAGAGGTGCGGGTCGGCTTCCTGCAACAACTGCTGCCCCAATACATACCGGCAATGGACGATGAGTCCGACCTCAGTATCACGTTTTTTGTGCGCGACATCTACCTGGGCAATATCGAACCTTTCATGCAGCGCCTGCGTGTGCTTTTTGCCAAGATACCCTATAAGAAAGGAGCGCCCGCACGCAGTGAGGACTTTTACCAATCTATCCTTTACACACTCTTCAACGCCATGGGGGTGCGCGTGCGGATGGAGATGGAGTCCTCGCAAGGACGCGCCGACATCGTAGCCGAGACACCCGACGCCGTGTATGTTTTCGAGTTCAAAATGATGAACCGCGGCACCGCCGAAGAGGCGCTGGCGCAGATTGACGACAAGGGCTATCTGATACCCTACACCGCAGACAGCCGCCGATTAATCAAGATAGGGGTAGAGTTCGATGCCAAAGCGCGCACGATCGGGCGTTGGTTGGTTGTGAAATCATCCCTGTAACTATCTTTTTTCTGCATCTTAAGCACTATTTTCGTCCGGATAGCCCCCGTTTTGTGCATCTTGTTCACATTCCGCCGATTCGACGCTTTGCCCGCGTAGGAAAGAATACGCATCTTTGTACGTTGAAAGGACGCGGAATAACATAGATGCGCACTAAATCTACTCATCAATATAACTCCGATTTTCAACTGAATGTGGGGGTGGTGAATTGGGGGTATCCTTCATAACCCCGACAGCGGAGGATTACGAGCGTAATGCCTCCGCTGTCTCCTTTTCTCCTCATCGTTCAAAAATCGAAAAACGTGGGTCAGCCCTAAGCAACCGGCTGACGGGCAGCCACACCATTTATAGACGAGAGCGTGGCGTTCTCCGCCACCCCTCCTGCCGGCAGGAGGGGTGGCGCGCAGCGACGGGGTAGTGGACGAATAAATTCCTGATAATCAACAGCTCATTAAGCGCATCAAGAAAGCTCTCTTTCCCGAGACGTTGACAAGCCTTTCCCGAGACTCGGGAAAGCAAGCCATAAAAACAGACCCGGATTTATCCTACCACCCCGCCCTAAAGGACACCCCTCCTCCCGCGGAGGAGGGGAGTTGAAGATAGCCCGACTTTTGACACATCCTCAGCTGAGCGTTAGCGTTTTGACGCCTCTCCGTGAGGGACTTTCGACGCACCTTCCGGATTGTTTCTTCTTTTTTTTCTGCATCTTAGGTACAATTTTCGACCGGATAATACCTGTTTTGTGCATCTTGTTCACATTCTACCGATTAGGCACTTTGCCTGAATAGTAAAGAATATTCATCTTTGTGCCCGTCTTTTACTTATTAATTTTATTACTAACTACTAAAAATGCAAAGCAATGAAAAAGGTATTATTCTTTATGGTGATTGCGATCTGTCTCGCAACATTTGAAATCAAAGCACAAACTGCTGCTACAGCAGAGAAAACCGAAGAAGTGGCACAAGAAACGTCTACTTCAGAAGCAGAAACGGATGGGCAATCCGGTGGTGAATTTGGATATTTGGGTATTGAAAACGGATCAGGATTTGGTTGGAACATAGTATTCAAGCACATTCTTCTTACATACGCCTTCACTTCTGGTGACAACAATGATTATATGAAAAACATATCAGGATGGCGTGCCGGTTTAGGCTATAACTACCGCTATAACATTACTAAATTTTTGTATATCGAAGGGCACGCCGCAGTAGCATATTATCATAATTCTTATGAATACCCGGCATCGTCATCCGGTGAAACAAGAGGTTCTGTACCATCCGCACACGGTTACGGTAAAACACCTACAGAATGGGAAAAAGAAAGCAACGGTGATTTTGGAATGTTTGTTTCCCCACGAATTGGATTAAACATATATAAGGGAATTGGAATAGTAGCAGGCTATCACTGGGATTTTGCAAAATTCAAATTCAGTAAGGAGTATACCACAGATTATTTCACCGTTGGTATCGCTATTACAAACTAAAGCTATCATAGTAGAAACAATGACGTATAATTCAAATAAATTGAATAACAATAAATGGGCATTATGAAACAAAAAGTAAAAAGCTATCGAAAAATAACAAGCATCATCATGCTTGCTATTTGTAGTATGTTGACTGTTGCGTGCAGCGGCAATGATGACGGCGGCATAGAAGATGTGCCTGAGAATCTTTTCGGAACTTGGTATGCTTCAGGTGGTAGTCGGAGTGCTAGTATTACGTTTTATCGGGATGGCACCGGCATCCAAGAGATGAGTTACGGTAGTAGTGATTCCTATTACAGATATGAAACGTTCACTTTTACCTATACGTTCAGCAACAACAAAATAAAATGTAGCGGAACAAAGAGTGAGTATGATAGTGAAGGTCGAACTAACATACAAGATTGGGAAACTACCTTCGAGTATCGCCAGAACACATTAATTAATAACCAATGGACTAATTTAGAAGAGTTCACCAAGCAATATTAAAAATCAAGAGTAAACAAAAAAAGTAAAGAGCAATGAAAAAGATTTTTTATCTCCTGCCAATCGGGATTGCTATGTTGATGACAAGTTGTGCTTCTACAAGTAGAACAGGAACTGTAGCACCGTTCGCACAGACTGAAATGAATTCAATTGAAATTCGTTCGGAAGTAGACCTTAGTGTAAAGAATAAGGTAGAGGGAAAAGCAAGCCAATTGTATGTTTTTGGCATACGTGTTTCCGGTGGCAACAAATTCTTTGAGGATAGTAATACGAAGCGCTCGATGTTTGGTCGCAAAGCGAACAAAGCGCAAGCTTGCGCCATCTATAATGCGCTTGAAAATGGGGAATATGACATGATTGCCAGCCCTCAATATCGCAATGTTGTTCATCGGTGGTTCTTCGGGCTGGTCAAACGGTACGATGTTATCGTTACCGGTTTTGGCGGTAAGATTGTTGGAATTTACCAAGAGGAGAAGACCAAACCTGATCGGACAATTCAAATACAAAAATAGTATAGCGGACATGGACGGCTGGCATCGTTTTGATGTCGTTCTAACAGATTAACTATATCCGGTATTCAATCGAATGTGGGGTTGGTGAATTGGAGGTTTCTTTCATAGACCCGACAGCGGAGGATTACGAGCGTAATACCTCCGCTGTTTCCTTTCTTCTCATCGTTCAAAAATCTAAAAACGTGGGTTAGTCTTAAGCAGCCAGCTGACGGGCAGCTACACCACTTATAGACGAGAGCGTGGCGTTCTCCGGCTCCCCTCCTGCCGACAGGAGGGGTGGCGCGTAGCGACGGGGTGGTGGACGAATAAATGCCTGATAATCAACTACTCATTAAGCGCTTCAAAAAAGCTGTCTGTACCGAGTCTCGGGAAAGCAAGTCCTAAAAACCGACCGGATTCATCTTATTATTTCGGTGCCATCCTGTACAGATAGAATGCGATTACGGCATACAGGATGTTAGGTACCCACATCGCCACAATGGGCGGCGAGCGACACGCCTATCAGCGGGATGTGGCATGTTCATGCCATCTGCCATAAAAACAGTCAATACAGAATGCTTTTTTACTATAAAAACAGTCAATACAGAGTGCTTTTTTTACCATAAAAGCATTCAAAATAAAGTTTGTGTTTATCTTTGTGCCCAAATCAGCAACGTATGGAAATCATAAAAAGAAGCATTGAAAGCAGCATCACAGAGAAGCTGGTACCCAACAAAGCGGTATTGTTATTTGGAGCGCGTCGCGTGGGCAAAACCATATTAATGCGTAAGATTGCGTCAGATTTTCAAGGGAAAGTGATGATGCTTAACGGCGAAGATTACGACACGCAAGCGCTGCTTCATGAGCGCACGATTGCCAACTATCATCGACTGTTTGCACAGATAGATTTGCTGGCGATAGATGAGGCGCAACATATTCCGGATATAGGAGCCAAATTGAAATTAATTATCGATGAGGTGCCCGGTATCCGTGTGATTACCAGCGGTTCATCTTCGTTCGATTTGCAGAATCAAGCAGGCGAACCTTTGGTGGGGCGTAGCACGCAATTTCATCTTTTCCCTTTCACACAGCAAGAAATCGGTCAGACAGAAACGCCTTTGGACACGCGTCGAAATCTGGAGAATCGATTGCTGTACGGCTGCTACCCCGAAGTAGTCGGCATTGAAGCAGCAGCCCAGAAAGTCGATTACCTGCGGGATATCGTGGGCGCATATCTGCTTAAAGATATTCTTAGCCTCGACGGGCTAAAAAATTCAAGCAAAATGAAAGATTTGTTGCGCTTGGTGGCTTTTCAAGTCGGAAGCGAGGTCTCGTATGACGAGCTGGGTAAGCAATTGGGCTTAACCAAAAACACCGTAGAGAAGTATCTCGATTTGCTCTCGCGGGTATTTGTGCTCTATCGACTGGGAGGTTACTCACGCAACCTGCGCAAAGAGGTGAGCAAAGCGGGTAAATGGTATTTCTATGACAATGGCATACGCAACGCCATCATCGGTAATTTCAACCCGACGGCAATCAGACAAGACACCGGCGCCTTGTGGGAGAATTACATGATAGCCGAGCGCATCAAACTCAGTAATAACCTGCGGTTGCATAAAGATTTTTTCTTTTGGCGGACTTACGACGGTCAAGAGATAGACTTGATAGAAGAATCGCAAGACGTACTCACTGCATTGGAGTTTAAGTGGAACGACCGGCGTGTAAGCGTTCCCCAAGCCTTTGCCACAGCCTATCCGCAAGCCTCATTCAGTGTGGTGAACAGGGAGAATTATGTCGAATACGTGAGATAACCCGTTCACCGTACCTTATCTCCTCTTTATTTCGGTGCCATCCTGTACAGATAGAATGCGATTACGGCATACAGGATGTTAGGTACCCACATCGCCACAATGGGCGGCATGCTTCCACTGACGGCAAACGACGAGGCAACGGTTTGAAACAGGATATACGAAAAGCTCAAGCCCAGCCCGATGCCCAAGTGAAGTCCCATGCCGCCCTTTGTCTTTTTGGCGGCGAGCGACACGCCTATCAGCGTAAGGATAAACGAGGCAAACGACATGGCGATGCGCTTGTGGTACTCTATCTCAAACTCTTTGATGTTGGCAAAGCCGCGCTGACGCTGGCGGTTGATGTACTCGCTCAGCTGCGGATTGGTCATCATCTGCTGCTGGTCTTTCATCACGAGGAAGTCCGCCGGCTCCATAAACAGGATCGTGTCCAAGCGGTCGCCCTTGGTGATTGTCTCTTTCATGCCGTCCATCTGACGTATCATGTAGTCTTTGACCGTCCATTTGTGGTAGGCGGTGGTGTCGTAGGTGATGCTTCTTGCCGTGAGGTGCGACACTAATTGCTTGTCGCGGAACTTGTCTAAGGAGAAGCGATAGCCGGTCTTCGAATAGTTCTCGAACCGGTCGATATAGGCAATCACACCCGAATCGACCTCCAGCTGAATGTTGCGTGCCGTGCTCACCTTCCGTGGCCGGTAATACTTGTCTTCGAAGTTGATGCGCGTCACACTGCCCTGCGGGATGATGTAGGCGCCCAGACAGAAGGTGAGTACGGCGATGACTCCTGCCGAAATCATGTAGGGACGCAGCAGGCGCTTGAAGCTCATGCCGGCGGCAAACATGGCGATAATCTCGGAGTTCTCCGCCAGCTTGGAGGTGAAGAAGATAACGGCAATGAAGACAAACAGCGGGCTGAAGAGATTGGCGAAATAGGGGATGAAGTTGGCGTAGTAGTCGAAGATGATGGCGCTCCACGGGGCATTGTGCTGCATGAACTTGTCCATCCGCTCGTTGTAGTCGAACACGACAGCGATGGAGAGTATCAGCACAATGGTGAAGAAGTAGGTGCCGAGGAACTTCGCTATGATGTACCGGTCGATGCGGTTGACGTAGCGGCTGAGCCGGTTCTTTATCTGTTGGGGCATCTTCATAAACGGGTGCTTACGCGTTTGAGTATCAGGGGCTTCCAGCTGCTGAAGTCGCCGGCGATGATGTGCCTGCGGGCTTCGCCTGCCAGCCAGAGGTAGAAAGCCAGGTTATGGATGGAGGCAATCTGCATGGCGAGCAGCTCTCCGGCATGGAACAGGTGTCTCAGGTATGCCTTGCTGTAAAGGGTGTCTACCTGCGAAGCGCCGTCGGCTTCGATGGGCGAAAAGTCGAACTCCCACTTCTTGTTGCGCATGTTCATGATGCCCTCTTTGGTGAAGAGCATGCCGTTTCTGCCGTTGCGGGTAGGCATCACGCAGTCGAACATGTCCACGCCGCGTTCTATCGCCTCTAAGAGATTGGCGGGTGTGCCTACTCCCATCAAGTAGCGGGGGCGGTCGGCTGGAAGTATCTCGTTGACAATCTCTATCATCTCGTACATCTTCTCTACCGGTTCGCCGACTGCCAAGCCGCCGATGGCATTGCCGTCGGCTTCTTTGGAGGCGACAAACTCCGCCGACTGCCGGCGCAGGTCGGGATAGACACATCCCTGCACGATGGGGAAGAGCGATTGCCGGTAGCCGTACTTGGGTTCCGTTTCGTTGAAGCGGTTGATGCAGCGGTCGAGCCAACGGTGCGTCAGTCCCAGTGATTGGCGGGCGTAGTCGTAGTCGGAGTTACCCGGCGGACACTCGTCGAATGCCATCATGATGTCGGCGCCGATGGTGCGCTGAA
This sequence comes from Prevotellaceae bacterium, assembly GCA_031262995.1. Classification (GTDB taxonomy): domain Bacteria; phylum Bacteroidota; class Bacteroidia; order Bacteroidales; family Bacteroidaceae; genus Bacteroides. The sequence continues at coordinate 8,031 of JAISGR010000054.1, forward strand.
TGTCTATCACCCGTTCGGGGGTAAAGACATGCTTGCTGCCGTCGATGTGCGAGCGGAACTCGGCGCCCTCTTCGCGCAACTTGCGGATGCCGGCAAGTGAGAAGACCTGGAAGCCGCCGCTGTCGGTCAGCATGGGGCGGTCGAAGCTGTTGAAGCGGTGCAGCCCGCCGGCTTGTTCGAGTACCTCCAAGCCGGGACGCAGGTAGAGATGATAGGTGTTGCCCAATATGATTTGTGCCCGGATGTCATTCTTCAGCTCGCTGACGTGTACACCTTTCACCGACCCGACCGTGCCCACAGGCATAAAGATGGGGGTGGTTATTTGCCCGTGGTCGGTGGTAATCAGTCCGGCACGCGCATGGCTTCGGCTGTCGGTATGTTGCAGTTCGAATGTCATTCTTCGCGCTTCTCTTTTGGCTCTTTCTTGATGGTGAAGTCGACAGGCTCGTCTACCGGTACGTCGGTCAGCGCCAGGGCGAACACCTCTTTGATGTCCTTCACGTAGTGGAAGGTCAGTCCGTTCAGGTACATTGGCTGTATCTCTTCGATGTTCTTCCGGTTGTCGTTGCACAGGATAATGTCGGTGATGCCGGCACGCTTGGCAGCCAGAATCTTCTCCTTGATACCTCCTACCGGCAGCACTTTGCCGCGCAGGGTGATTTCGCCTGTCATGGCGATATTGGCGCGTACCTTCCGCTGTGTGAGTGCCGAAGCCAGCGAGGTTGCCATGGTGATGCCCGCCGACGGTCCGTCTTTGGGGATGGCGCCTTCGGGCACGTGGATGTGTATGTTCCAGTTGTCGAATATCTCTTCGTTGATGTGCAGCCGACCGGCATGTGCCTTGATATACTCGAGCGCCAGCATGGCAGATTCTTTCATCACGTCGCCCAGATTGCCGGTCAGTGTCAGTCGTCCGCCTTTTCCGCGGCTCAGGCTGGTCTCGATGAAGAGAATCTCTCCGCCGGCTGCCGTCCATGCCAAGCCGGTGACCACGCCGGCATATTCGTTGCCCTGGTATTTGTCGCGGCTGTATTCGGGCGCGCCCAGATACTCGGGCAAGTCTTCTTTCTTGATCTCGCCGACGGGAAGGTATCCGTCGGTGGCATAGCGGCGGGCTATCTTGCGCAGAATCTTTCCGATCTTCTTTTCCAGTTCGCGCACGCCGCTCTCACGGGTGTACGATTCGATAATGGCTTCGATGGTCTGCTTCGGCATCTTTACCTCTTTCTTGTGGATGCCGTTGTTCTCCAACTCCTTGGGCAGGAGGTGGCGGCGGGCTATCTCTATCTTCTCTTCGGTGATGTAGCCGCTTACCTCTATCAGCTCCATGCGGTCGAGCAGGGGGGGCGGAATGGTGTTCAGGCTGTTGGCAGTGGCAATGAACATCACCTTGGAGAGATCGTAGTCCACATCGAGGAAGTTGTCGTGGAAGGTGCTGTTCTGTTCGGGGTCGAGCACTTCGAGCAGCGCCGACGACGGGTCGCCGATTCGGTCGACGGTTATCTTGTCTATCTCGTCAAGGATGAAGACGGGGTTGGACGAGCCGGCTTTAATCAGGTTCTGGATGATGCGTCCCGGCATGGCGCCGACGTAGGTGCGGCGGTGTCCGCGTATCTCGGCTTCGTCGTGGATGCCTCCCAGCGACATGCGGATGTATTTCCGCTTCAGGGCAGTGGCGATGGAGCGTCCCAGCGATGTCTTGCCCACACCCGGAGGACCGTACAGGCAGATGATGGGCGACTTCATGTTGCCTTTCAGCTTGAGCACAGCCAGGTGTTCCAGGATGCGTTCCTTGACCTTATCCAAACCGTAGTGGTCTTTGTTGAGTGTGCGTTCGGCGCGCTTCATGTCTACGCTGTCGTCGGTGTAGATGCCCCAAGGCAGGTTGAGCATGGTTTGCAGGTAGTTTATCTGCACGCTGTATTCAGGCGATTGCGAGTGCATGCGTGCCAGCTTGCCCAGCTCTTTCTCGAAAACCTCGCGCACCTCCTTGCTCCATTTCATCTTGACGGCTTTGGCGCGCATCTCTTCTTCCTCTTGCTGGCTGCCGTCGCCCAGTTCGCTTTGGATGGTTTTGATTTGTTGCTGGAGAAAGTATTCGCGCTGCTGCTGGTTAATGTCCTCGCGGGCACGTATCTGGATGGATTCCTTTATCTCGGCAAGTTGCACCTCCCTGTTCAGTATCTCGAGGAGGCGGTAGGTGCGTGCACGCAGCTCGTCTATGGCAAGCAGCTCCATCTTCTCCTCACGTTTCAGCGGCATGTTGGTACAGATGAAGTCGACCAGAAACAGTGCGCTGCCGATGTTCCGGATGGCAAAAGCCGAATCTTGCGAGAACATCTCGGAGGTGTGGACGTAACGTATGATCAGGTCGCGGCAAGCATCGAGCAGGGCGGTGTACTCCTTGTCGTTCTTGGCAGGCAACTGCTCGTCGAGCAGCGTGATGCGTCCTTTCAGGTAGGGGGTGGTAGATACGATTTCGTCCAAGTGCATCCGCCTGCAACCTTGTATGAGGATGGTAATGGTACCGTCGGGCATCTCCAGAATGCGCGCAATGCGGCTCACGGTACCTATTTCGTATAAGTCTTCTAATTGCGGCTCTTCGGTGTCGGCTTGTTTCTGACAAACGGCTCCGATATACATGCCTTTCTTTTCGGCTTCGCGCACCAATCTGAGCGACGACTTTCGCCCGATGGTTACCGGTGCAATCACTCCGGGAAACAACACCATGTTTCGCATGGGAAGTATGGGAATAACCTCGTTGACCTCAATATTTAAGAATTGATCTTCGGGTCCGCTGAAGTCGGCTATTACCGAAAAGTTATCGTCTCTTTCCTCTTCCATCTGTAGCCGTTGCATCGGGCTGAATTGATTCTTCATCTTTATTTATATGCTTTCTTTCTTAAAAAATGAATGTGTCTGCTGACACACTTTACAAAAAGTGCGTGCAAAGTTAATTCATTCTTTACTATTACAGTATAACTTTTGTCTATTTTTGCAAGTTCTTGACGGCAAACAGCTTGCCCGGGTTTCCTTGTATTTCATCAACATTTAAGCGTGACAACTATGTCGAATGGCTATTTTGAGTTTAAACAGTTTACCGTGTGGCACGACCGCTGTGCCATGAAGGTAGGAACGGACGGCGTGCTGCTGGGTGCATGGGCTTGCGCCGCTCATCCGGCGCGGATGCTCGATGTGGGTACCGGCACCGGACTGATCGCCTTGATGTTGGCGCAACGCTATCCGTCGGCAAGCGTCACGGCGATAGAGATAGACCCTGCCGCTGCCGGACAGGCTGTGGGGAATGTGGCACAGTCGCCCTGGGCGGACAACATCTCGGTGGTGTGTACGGATTTCCGCCGGTTCACGGCTGCGTTGCCGTTCGACCTGATTGTGTCCAATCCCCCCTACTTCGTAGATGCGTTGCACAGTCCCGACCACCGGCGCAGCATGGCTCGTCACACCCGGGAGCTGAGCTACGAACAGCTGTTGGCACACGCTTCCGAACTGCTTGCTCCCGACGGATCCGTTTGCCTGATTCTTCCTGCCGAGATGGAAGCGATGGTGACAGACATCGCCTGGAAGCATCGCCTCTTTCCGCAACGGCGGCTGTCTGTCTTTACGCGGGCAGGAAAGCCGTGCCGGCGCGTGTTGCTGGCATTGGGCAGACAGTCGGCAGATGTGGTAAACGAAACGCTTTGTATAGAGCGCGCTCCCGGCATCCGAACGCCCGAATATGCAGCCCTGACACAAGACTTCTACCTGAAATGACCACAGTTAGGAATTGTCATATAGGCTCCGCTCCGAAAAGTCAATGGGACAAGGCATTTGTCTCAATGGGGCATGGGGCTTGTGCCAATGGGAGAACGGACTTGTGTCAATGCCTTCCCATACGCCAAGCATAACTTTGCGCGGGACTAAGCATTCATCCAATGAAGATGAATCCAACAGAACAATCTCTCACTAAATACCCCATCAAACAATGGACGATACCTATTACATGAGCCAAGCCCTGCTGGAAGCCCGAAAGGCGGAAGAACGAAACGAAGTACCGGTAGGCGCAGTCGTAGTGTGTCGGGAGCGCATCATTGCCCGCGCACACAACCTGACGGAAACACTGACCGACGTCACCGCCCACGCCGAGATGCAAGCCATTACGGCAGCCGCTGCCACACTGGGCGGAAAGTATCTCAATGAATGTACCATCTATGTCACCGTAGAACCCTGTGTGATGTGCGCCGGCGCCATTGCCTGGTCGCAAATGGGACGGTTAGTCTTTGGCGCCGAAGACGAAAAGCGGGGCTATCAACGCTATGCGCCACAAGCGTTGCATCCCAAAACCACTGTGACGAAAGGGGTGCTTGCCGACGATTGCGCTGCGTTGATGCGCACATTCTTTGCCGACAAACGCCGTTAATAGTTCCTAAAATGTTGTACAACATAAGAAGCATCTATTGACTTGTTAGGCAATAGTGTTACTTTTACACCCAAATCAATGTAAACACTTAATATTCAAATATTAATTATCATGAAAAAGAATCTTTCTCTGGCTGCACTGGCTCTATTGATGCTGGCAGCATGTAACTCGACATCTGGCGTCAAGATAACCGAATCCGGTTTAGACCCAGCAAAGTTCGAAACCACTGTGAACGACGCTCCCGTCGCTCTTTACTCCTTGACGAACAAAGCCGGCATGGAGGTGTGCATCACCAACTTCGGCGGACGTATCGTATCTATTATGGTGCCCGACAAAACGGGTAAGATGCAAGACGTAGTACTCGGCTTCGACAGCATTGCCGACTACACAAAGTATCAAAGCGACTTCGGTGCTGCCATCGGTCGTTATGCCAACCGCATCAACCGCGGCATCCTCGTGCTCGACGGCGACACCATCCAACTGCCCCGCAATGGTTTCCACACGCTGCACGGAGGTCCGAAAGGGTGGCAGTATCAGGTCTACACCGCCAAACAGA
>JAISGR010000184.1 GCA_031262995.1 Prevotellaceae bacterium
TTACCGTCTTTCTCCACACAGTCGGGCGCCCACATGGCGTACGAGTCCGGCTCCACCCAAGGCACTTTGTTCTGGTCGACGATGACGCCGTGGTCTGTCCAGTCGGTTAGATTCTCGGAGGAAAAGACATGGTAGTCGCCCATGCAGAACCACTCTTTCAGTCGTTCGATGGGGCTGGGGATATCGTGCGAGGGATAGATATATACCTTCCCGTTGAACACCCGTGCCGTGGGATCGGCAGAGAATTGGTCGCGGATTACCGGATTTTGTGCCCGCAACATGCCGGCGGTTGCTGCAAGGAGCAGCAAGAGAGTGACTTTTTTCATGGTCTGATACGTAAGTAAATAATAGGGGTTGATAAATATTTGCCGACAAAAGTACTTGCTTCCCGAGGTCGCTGCTTACACTTTTAGATAATAGGTTTACACTTTTGGGTAAAAGAAAAAAAGGTGTCCCGCCTCTTCTGTGCACAGCAGTTTGGCGAAGTGCAGGCAGACGAGGCGATGCGCATCCTTAATTTATATAGTAAGTACGCCGGAAGGGTGACGCCCGAGATGCTCGACCGCAACACCTATAACCCACAACCTGAACGAATCGCCCGAGAATGTCTATTCCGTCTTCTATCCCACTGTTGCCCGCCGCGTGGTGGAGAGCCGTGTGAAGATGGCGTTGCCTTCCTCCGGCGATACCCTGCACACGCTTACCCTTACCCCGTTAGACCCGGGCATTGTCTTCGAGAAGATTATCGTCGACTTCGGCGGCTACAAACGGAGCTATCTCTTCATGGAGGAGACGGCAAACCGGCGGGACAATCAATGATGTTGCCGTTCCATCCACTCTTTGGGCAACATGCCGTACATCTCCTTGAACAGCGTGGCGAAGTAGACCGGGCTGTTGAAGCCGGTCAGGTCGGCGATTTCGCTGATGTTGTAACGTTTCTCGGAGAGGAGGGTGGCTGCCTGTTTCAGCCGTAAGTTGCGAATAAAGTCGCGTGGGGCTTGGTTGGTAATCTCTTTCAGTTTGCGATAGAGATGTACGCGGCTAAGCCCCACTTCTTTTGCCATCAGGTCGACGCTGAGCTTCGGGTTGCCCAGATTGGCGTTGACGAACTTCATCACGCGCTCCATCAGCTGCTCGTCGGGCGATGCCACGTCGAGCTGTTCCAGCTTGTTCTCCTGTAGCTGGCTACCGCTGAAGCTGCTTCGCAACAGGTTTCTGCCGGCGATGAGGTTCTCGATGGTTTTCCGTACGATTTCGATGCTGAAGGGCTTGATGATGTAGGCGTCGGCGCCGGTGGAAAGTCCTTCTATCTTGTCTTCTTCGTGGTTTTTGGCAGTGAGCAGAATCACCGGCAGGTGGTTGATGCGCACGTTCTGTTTGATTTTGCGACAGAGGAGCAAGCCATCCATCTCAGGCATCATGATGTCGCTGATGACGAGGTCGGGCTGCTGCTTTAGGATTTCTTCGAGCGCCTCTTTGCCGTTGTTGCAAGCGCTGATGTAGTAATCCTTCTTCAGCTCGTGGTACAGGTATGCTTGTATCTCGGCATCATCTTCCACAATCAGCAGGCGTCGGCGTTGGCGGGGCGTGCCCTTGCTGTTGTTGTCGGCAGGGAGCCAGTCGGCGTCGAGGGAAATGTCGTTGGCAGGGACGATGGGGTGGGGAATAGGGAGCAGGCTGCCTGCCGTCGGGGCAGTGTCGGTATTGATTTCGTCGGGCGAGAGATGTGCCTTGCCTTGGGGAAGGCGGATGATGAAGCGGGTACCCGGTTGGTCTCCGTTGGAACCGGCGTGAATGGTGCCGTGATGCAGCGTCATGAGCGAGCGGCAGAGATGCAGTCCGATGCCGGTGCCGAAGGTGGGCGACATTTGGTTGCGAATCTGATAGAAGCGGTCGAAGATGTGCTCCAACTCTTCGGGAGCGATACCGATGCCACTGTCGGCGATGACGATTTCGACGAAGTGTTGCAGGGGTGTATCGGCTGCCGCCGGGTCATTGCCGGTACGGAGGCTGATGGTGATCTCTCCTCCCTGCGGGGTAAACTTGAGCGCGTTGGCAAGTACGTTCACGATGACCTTGTCGAAGTTGGACGGGTCAATCCATACCGGTGTCGGCGCTTCCGGGGTTTCCGGTACGAAGCGCATGGTTATCTGTTTGGCTTCGGCATGTGGGGTAAAGGTGACGTACAGCTCTTGCAAGAAGGAGGTCAGGTCGGTTTCGGAAAAGCGGATGCGCATCTGTCCGCGGTCAATCTTGCGCATGTCCATCAGTTGGTTGATGAGCTGGAGGATGCGTTCGGCATTGCGGTAGATGGTGCGGTACATGGTGCCGCGGTGCCGGTCGCGGTCGGTTGCCATGAGTGTTTGGATCGGGCTGATGATGAGTGACATGGGCGTGCGTATCTCGTGCGAGATGTCGGTAAAGAACTGTAGCTTCGCCTTGTTGATCTCTTCGGCGTGTCGGTGTTCCACCCGTTCCTGCCGCACGCGGATGTGGTTGCGCACCTGCAAGACGATGCCGAGCAGCGCGGCGAGGGCAAGCAGCGTGTATGTCAGCTTTGCCCAGGGCGAGGTGTACCACGGCGGAGCAATGACCACCTTTATCTCGCGGATGTCCGATTCCGACTCATTCTTCCGCGCTTTGAAGCGGAAACGGTAAGTGCCCGGTTGCAAGTCGCCGAAGGAGACGGTGTGAATGCCCGGTTGCAGGCTGATCCACTGGTTGTCGTTGAGGGCATACAGGTAGGTGACGTGCTCGGGGTTGTAAAATTCCATGGCGGAGAGTTCGATGCTGAACGAGTTGTCGCGATAGCTCAGCTCGAAGCGGTCGGCATCGCTCACAGCGGTGTCGATAATCTCCTTTCCGCCCGAGCGGGTTCCTTTGCGCACGGCGCGGTTGTGCAGGCGGAAGTCGGTGATGCGGATGGTGGGTTGTTGTCCGCCGCTGTGAATCTCCTCCGGCAGGAAGCTGGTGATGCCGTTCATGCCGCCGAAGATGAGTGCGCCGGTTGTCGGGCTGGCATACGAGGCGCCGCGGCTGAACTCATTACCTTGCAGTCCGTCGCCGGCGTAGTAGTTGGCAAAGGTGCTGTCGGTCGGGTTAAAGCGACTGATGCCGTAGCCGGTACTGATCCAGAGCATCCCCCGGCTGTCGGCTTCGATGCTGCGTATCAGGTCGCTGGGCAGTCCGTCGGCTTGGGTGTAGGCACGCACCGTTTGCGAGGGCAGGCTGATGTGTCGCAGTCCGTCCACCGTTCCTGCCCAGATGTCGCCCTGCCGGTCGCTGTACAGGGTGTAGATGGTTTCGCGGAGGAGGCGTCGGGTGCCGAGCGGGGTGACGAAGTTGAGCGTGCCGACATCCAGGCAGCCGATGCCGTCGAAGGTGCCGAAGTAAAGGCGGTCGTCGCCGGCGCTGTAGAGCAGGCAGTTTATCCATGAGTTGTGCAGGTGGTTCACCTTGTCCCAGTCGGTACCGGGATCACTGCGCACGCCGGTGAAGCTCTCCGTGGCGCGGGTGTCGATGTGCAGGCGGAACAGTCCGTTGCCCATGGTACCTATCCAGAGGTTGCCGTGGCGGTCTTCGGCAAAGCAGTACACGCTTTGTGCCTCTTCGTTGCGGTTGTTGGTCAGGCGGATGTATTCGCACTGTCCGGTGCGGGGGTCGAGGCGCGCCATGCCGTTGAGGTAAGAGCCGAGCCAGAGGTTGTGGCGGCTGTCCTCGAAGATGCTCATGATGGTGGCAGGTACGGCATGCGGGTTCGCGGTGTCGGGCGCGAAGTGTGCCCGCAGTGTGCCGTCGGGGTTGATGCCATACAGCCCGTCGTTGTCGGTTCCTACCCAGAGGGTGCCGTTGTGGTCGGTACTGACGGACATCACGCAGCCCGAGCCGATCAGGTTGTGGGTAGCCGATTGGTAGCCGATGTAGCGGAAGTCGCTTTCGATGGGCGGGGTGATGAGTACCCCTTTCTGAAACAGTCCGTACCACAGGTTACCGGCGCGGTCTTTGAGGATGGAGTGTATCTTGGCTTGCCGGGGGTCGAAGGTGGTGATGTTCAGCGGGCGGCTGACGAAGGTGTGCGTGTGGATGTCGTAAACCTTCATGCCGTTGCCGTCGGTGCCCACAAGCAGGTGGTCGCCGTCGGCATGGAGCACCTTGATGGGGAGGTAAGGATTGTGGGGGTAGGGGATGGCAACGAAGCGGTCGGTCGGGGCATCGTAGCGGAACAGTCCGTGGGTGAGGCTGCCTACATAGAGTGTGCCTTGCCGGTCTTCGCAGAACGGGGAGAGCCTGTTCATGGTCGGGTACAGGGCGGGAGGGTAGTGTCGGTATTGGTTGTTGGCATCCATGCGGTAGATGCCGTTGTCGCCGGTGGCTATCCAGAGGTAGCCGTGGCTGTCTTCATAGATGGCTCCGATGCTTTGAGGGGGAAGGATGTCGGTGCGCTGTCGGGCGATGAGCGAGTCTGCCTCCTCTTCAATCAGGTGGATGCCGTGTCCGGCGGCGCTGATCCAGACGTCGCCGTTGGCGCGTTCAATGACGTTGCCGATGTTGGGGCGTATGGTGGGGTTATTGTCTGCGCTGAGCAGGGGCACGTTGTAGAACTGTTCCGTGGCGCGGTCGTAGTATTGCAAGCCTGTAAGGGTGCCCACCCAGAGGCGTCCCCGGCTGTCTTCGTAGAGCGTGCGCACATAGTTGCTCAGCAGGGAGTGCGGGTCGGCGGTGCGGTGCTTGAACACGGTAAACTTGGCGCCGTCGTACCGGTTCAGCCCATCTTCGGTGGCTATCCAGATGATTCCGTGGGTATCTTCGTAGATTTTGTTAATCAGGCTGCACGACAATTCGTTGTCGGTCGTGAAGAGTCGTCCCTGCGCATGACCGGTTCCGGGGCAAAGGATGAGCAGCAGCAAGGAAAGCAAAGTGAATGATTGACGTTTCATCATAGATAGATATTATGGTATTGATGGCGCAAAGATAGTTTTTTTATGATACATTTCCGTCGGCTCGACAAGTTCTTCATCTCAACTCGACAAGTTCTTCATCTCGGATCGGCAAGTTGCTCTACTCATTGGAACGAGATACGTTACTCATTGGAACGAGTTCTTCTACTCAATAGAACGAGATACGTTACTCAATGGAACGAGATATGCTACTCATTGGAACGAGTTCTTCTACTCAATAAAATGAGTTACTTTTGACACGCTTCCCCTGCTGCGTATCATGCTTTCCCGCTCCCTTGTGTAACGAATGCCCCATAAAAATGTAACATGGCAGACACCGTGTGTTACATGGTTACAATCTACCTGTACGATGCCTGAACGGGTTATCCGGTAGTTCGAGATACCTTTGCGGTACGTCGACTTGGAGGGTGTGCGCTCCAACGACTGTGCACTTTAATATATTGATGTTTTACTTATTAGTGTTTTATTTTAAATCTATGTTTTTATGAAAAGAATCAACTTCAATTTAAAGCCTTTAGGCTTGATGTTGCTATTTTTTCTGGTATCACTGGGGGCACTCGCCCAGCAGATAACGGTAAAGGGTAGCGTGAAAGACGAACAAGGCGAGGCGGTTATCGGCGCCAGTATTTTGCAAAAAGGAACCACCAACGGTACCGTTACCGATATTGACGGCAACTTTACCCTGCAAGCGCCTGCCAACAGTACGTTAACCATTACTTATATTGGCTATCGGACGCAAGATGTAGTGGTAAGAGCGGGACAACCCTTGAATGTGGTGTTGCGCGAAGACAGCGAACTGCTCGACGAAGTGGTGGTCATCGGTTACGGTACCCAGCGCAAGGAGGCAGTGACCGGTTCGGTGGCTTCCATGCGGGGCGATGACTTGCGCCAGATTCAAACCGGTAACGTGACCAATGCCCTGCAAGGACGGGTAGCCGGTGTGGAATTGACGCAGACCTCCACCAGACCCGGAGCATCCATGCGCATTCGCATTCGTGGTGTCCGCTCGCTCAATGCCAGCAACGACCCGCTGATTGTATTGGACGGCATACCGTTTGCCGGCAACATCAACGATATAGACCCGAACAGCATCAAGAGCCTCGACATCTTGAAGGATGCTTCCGCCACAGCCATCTACGGTAGCCGCGGCGCCAACGGCGTTGTCCTGATAACAACCAACCGTGGCGCGATGGGGCAAAAGGCGCAGGTGACCTACAATGGATATTATGGCGTAAAGAGCACCATCAAAATCCCCATGATGAACGGACCTGAATTTGCCAAATTGCGTAAGGATGCGGCACAGACCATTGCCGATTTGGGAAGTACCAATGCGCCCTTTACCAACTCTGCCGACGAAGCCGACAACATCAACACCGATTGGCAAGACCTGTTTTACCGGACAGCCATCACCACCAGCCACGATGTCAACATCATGAAAGGCAGTGATAGCGGTAACTACTCTTTCGGGGCAAGTTACAACCTCGACCAAGCCCCTCTGCCGACCCAGCAATACCAGCGCATCGCACTGCGTGCTGCCGTCGACCAGCAATTCGGCAAATATGTAAAGGTGGGCATCTCCTCCAACAGCAGTTACGGTGTGTCGCAAGGCAACCAAGTAAATATAGGCGATGCACTTGCCTCTTCGCCCCTGTCCAGTCCTTACGATGCAGACGGCAACATCAAGCGCTCCGTACAGAGTAGCGCCACGGATTCCTATAAAGTATGGACGAAAGAGCTGTTGGAAGAGTCTAAGGATAAGTGGATGAGCGATTCCAAATCCATGGCTTCGTACAACAGCCTCTATGGAGAGTTGAGCGCACCTTGGGTGGAAGGACTGAAATACCGTGTCAACCTGGGTCTGAACATCCGAATGGGTACGGGCGGCGGCTTCACCGGCATCGGCGTGACCGACAAGAGCGACCCCAATGCTCCGTCGACAGCCTCTATCAACAATTCGATGACCACCAACTGGGCAATAGAGAACATGCTGACTTACGACCGCACGTTCGCCGAAAAGCACAGCGTCAATGTGGTGGCGCTCTACTCTGCCGAGCAAACCAAATATAACGGCTCGAACATCTCGGTGAGAGACCTGCCTGCCGATCACTTCCAGTATTACAACTTGGGTATGGCTACCGGTGAAGTCACCATTGCGCCGGGTGCCCAAGGCTATCAGGTAACCGGATTGATGTCATGGATGGGACGTGTGATGTATTCGTATGACGACAAGTATATGGCAAGTGTCACCTTCCGCTCCGATGCTTCTTCGCGGTTGGCTCCCGGACACAAATGGCACAGCTACCCCGCCGTTTCCGTAGGCTGGAATATTCACAAGGAAGAGTTTATGCAAGGCATCGACTGGTTAGACCAGTTGAAGCTGCGCGTAGGCTATGGCGAAACGTCCAATCAGGCAGTCGACCCCTATCAGACATTGGGACTGCTTGCCACCCGATTCTATAACTTCGGCAATGACTATCGCACCGGCTATACGCTGACCCAGCTTCCCAACGCCAACCTGGGATGGGAGTACACCACCACCTGGAACTTCGGTGTGAACTTCTCGCTGTTCAACAGTCGCCTGAGTGGTACCATCGAATATTACACCCAGCACACCAAGGACATTCTCCAGAGCGTGAACCTGCCCAGTACTTCGGGTGTAGGCTCGTATATGGCAAACATCGGGGAAACCACGAACAAGGGATTCGAACTCTCACTCAACGGAACCATCCTCGACAATGTGAACGGCTGGACATGGACGGCAGGCATCAACCTGTATCACAACCAGAACAAACTGATTGCCTTGGCTTCCGGGGCGGATAAAGACGAAGCCAACTGGTGGTTCAAGGGACACCCCATCAGTGTGATATACGATTACGAGCAACAGGGACTCTGGAACAAGGACGACCCCGACTTCCAATATTTGAATATACTTGAGCCGGGCGGCAACGAAGGTATGATTAAGGTGAAATATACCGGCGAACGCGACGCTAACGGTGCGCCTACGCGAAGCATCGACTCAAGCGACCGACAGATTATCCACGTAGATCCCGACTTCCAAGGCGGTTTCAACACCCGCGTGGCATACAAGGACTTCGACTTTTCCATGGTGGGCACGTTCCAAAGCGGCGGTATCCTCTACTCGTCGCTGTATGGCGGTACCAGTATGCTTAACCTGCTGACCGGACGTCACGGCAATGTGAAAGTGGACTACTGGCTGCCCGACAACACCGACGCCAAATATCCGCGTCCGTACGGAATCCTTTCAGCCGACAACGCGAAGTATGCCAACAGCATGGCATTGTTCAACGGCTCATACCTGAAAGTACGTAACATCACGCTGGGATACAACCTGCCCAAGTCGGTACTGAGGCAACTGGGAGTAAGCACGTTCAGGGTTTACGCCACCGTGCAGAATCCGTTCGTGCTCTTCTCGCCCTACAACAACGAAACGGGACTTGATCCGGAACCCAACTCTATGAGTACCGAGAACCAGGCGATGACCACCCAAATCAATAACAGAGGATTGGCGATTGTAGGCTGGAACACGCCTTCTACACGCAACTTCCTGTTCGGTGTTCAATTATCATTCTAACAACATATTAATATATGCGAAATATGAAAGCAAAAATAAAAAACTCAATAGTGGGAACAGCGCTTGCCGCGCTGCTCTTTGCAGGATGCTCCGACATATTGGACGAAACGCCGCGCAACATTTATGAACCGGGCTTCTTTAAGACGGAACAGGGTGTGATTGGCGGATTGACCGGACTGTATGAAAGCCTGCGCCGTGTCTACGGTCAGCCCTACTACTACAATGCTTGCGAAACAGGTACGGATGAATATACGTACGGCTCTCAAGCCGACCAGAACTTCAAGAGCGCCGACCTGAGCATACAGGGAAGTATCCCCGATGCAGACAACAGCCGCTTCGATGTTATCTGGAACTCGGCATACTCTGCCATCAATTCAGCCAGCGCCATTATTGACAACGCCACCAATGCGGGCATGTCGGCGGCGCTGATTGCCGAAGCACAGTTCTTCCGTGCCTTCTACTACTTCCAGTTGGTGCAGGCTTTCGGCGGTGTGCCCCTTGACTTGGGCGGCGGCGAGCTGATGGCAAATACCACTCCGACACGTGTCTCTACGCGAAACACCGTACCGGAAGTCTACAAGGCTATCTTCACCGACTTGACTACCGCCATCGACAATCTTCCCGAAGCGCCGCGCCTGACGGGTGGCGTAACGAAGAACACCGCACGCTTGGTACTTGCCAAAGCTTACCTCACCTTCGGATGGTGGTTGGAAAATCCCAACGGCATCCCCACTTACCCCGAATGTGACCGCACCGGTCTTGACGGACACGACAAGGCTTGGTATTTCCAAGAGGCATACAACGTATCGCTCACCGCCATCAACACCCCGGGCGTTTACGGGCTGCAACCCACCTTCTACGACGTGCACCTGTGGAGCAACGACCGCAACAAGGAGATCATGCTCTATGCCGACCATACCGAGGAGAGCGCCGTCTATAGCGAAAGTAACGTCATCGGATGGGACGGAGGCGAGGCTCAGAACCAAGCCGTCTGGATGGTGACCTGGTATTTCCAAAATGTACAGAGTAGCGTCACACCCGGTTCATGGGCAGGTTTCAACACTTTCCACCGCACCGTCCGGGCAGGACAAAAGTTCAGCCGCATGTGGAGCCGTATGGCAGTGCCGGTCAGCGTATTCGAGACCATCTTTAAGCCCGAAGACAAGACGACCGACTCTCGTTTTGATGCCACCTTTGTGACCACTTATCCGGCTACTTACCAATACAGTGGTGCTCCGTTCACGGAACTCTACAATGCCAACTATCTGCCTGTCAAGCCGGGCGAAACCGCCATCACGTTCATGACGACAGACGAAGATCCGGGTAACATCGACTACAGCAACGGTACGTACAAAAGTAACATGGGACTTGGTTTCCTGCCGGACAGGGCTGATTACGTGGTGTCGCTCGGAAAGATCTCGCGCACCGTCTTCCCCGGATTGTGGAAACTCGGCATCGCCCGTGCGGGTACCGACTACAACGACGACAAGGTGGCAAGCACCCGTCCGTTTAATATCCTGAAGTTCTCCGAGTTCTATTTCATCGCTGCCGAAGCTGCCGTGAAGGGAGCAACCGGAAGCATGAGCGCACGCCAACTCATCAACGTCATCCGCGAACGTGCCGGCAAATGGACATACAGCGTCATCGACGAAGCTGCGAAGGTACAGGACAAGAGTGCAGAGATGGCAGCCGCCACTCCTGCTGACATCACAATCAACTACATCCTCGACGAGCGCGGACGCGAATACTTCGGCGACGGCTTCCGCTGGTTCGACCTGGCACGCACCCAGAAGTGGGAAGAGTATGCCGGTACCTATAAAATCAGTACCGTTGTTGGGCAAGAACCGGAGGTTGTTCCCCGCTTCATCGAAAAGTACATGTACTTGCGTCCCATCCCCACCAGCCAGTTGAACGCCCTCGAAGGCGACGAAGCATACAAAGACGCATATCAGAATCCGGGATACAATTAATTAGGTATTAGGCACTTCGGTTGTATGTTTACTTGAAGCCACGAGTAATAAGAGCACTCTTTTTACCCGTGGCTTTTATTCATGTATCATAAGTATAGACGAAATGAAGAGATTACTATTATTAACGACATTGCTCGTGTCGATGCTTTCCGTGTCGGCACAAGGCGTTGAGCAGTTTGTGTTCAACCAGCCCACCGACGGCTATTTCCCTTTGGCTAACAACGGCATGCCCGCCAACATCATATCGGACGATGCCGACAAAGGGGTGCAACGCGCCGTGCTCAACCTGTGCGAAGACATCTTCCAAGTGACCGGCTATCATTCGCTGACCTTCAAACCCAACGCGGTGGTGATAGGCACCATCGGTCAGTCGAAACTGATCGATCGCCTCGTTGCCCAAGGCAAGATTGACGGCAGTCAGCTGCGCGGGAAGACCGAGAAGTATATCATCACCACCGTGACGGGCGAATACATCAACGACGCTACGAACATCCTGGTGGTAGCAGGCAGCGACAAGCGCGGCACCATCTACGGTGTGTACGAGATTTCCCGTCAGATAGGCGTATCGCCGTGGTACTGGTGGGCGGATGTCCCCATCAAGCGTCAGCCCAATCTGTTTGTAAAGCCGGGTGTCTACACCGACGGCGAGCCGAAGGTGCGCTACCGCGGCATCTTCATCAACGACGAAGCGCCCGCCTTCCAAGGCTGGTGCGTGGAGAAGTTCGGCGGTGTGAACGCGAAGATGTACGAACACATGTTCGAACTCATCCTGCGACTGAAAGGCAACTTCCTCTGGCCTGCCATGTGGGGAAACATGTTCTACCACGACGACCCGCGCAACGGCGAACTTGCCAACGACATGGGCATCGTCATCGGCACCTCGCACCACGAACCCATGGGACGCGCCCACGAAGAGTGGAAGATTTCCGGCTCGGGCGCATGGAACTACCAAACCAACGCTGCCACCCTCGACAAGTTCTGGGAGGGCGGCATGAAACGGATGAAAGACTACGAGACGATAGTTACCGTAGGTATGCGCGGCGACGGCGACGAGGCGATGAGTCCCACACCCAACCTCTCGCTGCTTGAAAGCATCGTGAAGAAACAGCGGCAAATCATCCAAAAGGTGACGGGTAAGAAAGCCGAAGAGACGCCGCAAGCGTGGGCGTTGTACAAGGAGGTACAAGACTATTACGACCAAGGGATGCGCGTGCCCGACGATGTCACCCTGCTGTTCGCCGACGACAACTGGGGCAACGTGCGCAAACTGCCCGACATCAACGCCAAGCCGCGCAAGGGCGGTTACGGCATGTATTACCACTTCGATTATGTGGGTGCTCCGCGCAACTACAAATGGCTGAACGTCAGTCAAATCTCCCGCACTTGGGAGCAGATGAATCTCTGCTACACCCACGGCGTGCGACAAATCTGGGTGGTGAACGTGGGCGACCTCAAGCCGATGGAATACCCCATCTCTTTCTTCTTGGACATGGCTTGGAACCCCGAACGCTTCAACGCGCAGAACCTCGAACAGTGGAACGAACAGTGGTGTGCCGAACAGTTCGGCGCGGAGTTTGCCAAAGAGACTGCCCGCCTGATGAACCTCTACACGCAGTACAACACCCGCGTAACACCCGAACTGCTCACTGCCAACACCTACAGCTTGGATAACTACGGTGAGTTTGAACGGGTGCTCGGCGAATATCGCTCACTGCTCATCGACGCTTCCCGCATCTACAACCTGCTTCCCGCCGACACACGCGATGCCTTCGACGAACTGGTGCTCTTCCCCATCAATGCGGTATGCAACCTCTACGAGATGTATTATGCCGTCGCCATGAACCGCCGTTACGCCGAGCAAAACGACCTGCGCGCCAACGCCTTTGCCGACAAAGTAAAAGCCTGCTTTGACCGCGACGCCCGCCTCTCCAAACACTACAACGAAGAGATTGCGAACGGCAAGTGGGCGCACATGATGGATCAGGTACGCATCGGTTACTTCTCGTGGAACGACCCCCGCAGCAACATCATGCCCAGGGTGACGTATGTGCAGCGTGAAGTCCCCAAAGAGAAGACCTTCGTCGAGAAAGAGAAGTACATCTCCATCGAGGCGGAAAACTTTGCCGCATCCGGCGGCAACGCCCAAATCCGGTGGGAAGTAATCCCCTGGCTGGGACGTACCCAATCGGGCGTGACCACCATGCCTGCCAATGCCTACCCGAAGGAGGGCGATAACATCTACATCGAATACGCCGTGCAGACACAGACCGACGGCGAGGCAGATGTAAATGTCTGGCTGGCTCCCACCTTGAACTTCAACGCCAACAAAGGGTTGCGGTATGCGCTTTCGGTGGATGGCGGTGCTGAAACGGTGGTGAACTTCAACGGACATTATAAAGGCGAACTGGGTAACTGGCAAGGTTACCGCATCATTAAGTCCGTCACGAAGCTCCACTTCGGCGCAGCGGGCAAGCACATCCTGCGCATCCGCGTGCTCGACCCCGGCATCGTGTTCGAGAAGGTGATGCTTGACTTCGGCGGGCTGAAGCCGACCTACCTTGGCGCTCCCGAAAGCGATTACATTTCCCACCAAGCTGATTGAACGCCCTCGAAGGCGACGACGCATACACAAAAGCATGCCGGTATCCGGAATGCAAGGAATCAGGTATTAGGCACTTCGGTTGTATGTTTACTTGAAGCCACGGGTAATAAGAACACTCTTTTTACCCGTGGCTTTTTCTTAGTTGCTATTTTTGCAGCATCATTTAAACGTAATACGCTTGTTTATGAATACACACAGGAAATCTTATCCATTGCTTATCACCTTCGTGTCTGCCATGAGCGGATTGCTTTTCGGTTACCTCTTCCTTGCCCTAACCGCTTGCGGGGGCAATGAATCGAAAGAGCCGGACACCCCCGACAACCCCACGCCGGAAGCTACGGTGATGCTCCGTGGCGGCGACCTCTCCGAACTGACCTACATCGAACGCATGGGAGGCAAGTTCTATGACAACGGCGTAGCGCAGGATTGCATCGAGATACTCAAGCGTTACGGCTTCAACATCGCCCGCCTCCGCCTCTACAACGATCCGGGCAACCCCGACTACTCCCCTTCCAAACGTTTGCCCGCAGGCATTCAGAACCCCGAAGACATCTTGAACCTTGCCCGCCGCGTCAAAGCTGCCGGCATGCAGATTCAGCTCACCTTCCATTACAGCGACTACTGGACTAACGCCGGCGAGCAAACCAAACCGCACGAGTGGGAGGGACTGAGCTACGCCGCCCTGAAGCAGGCGGTGTACGATTTCACCTTCGACTTCATGTCGCAGATGAAAGCCCAAGGTACCACCCCCGAATACGTTTCGCTGGGCAATGAAACCGGCGGCGGACTGCTCTTCCCCGACGGCGACTACAACCACTTTGCCCAGATGGCAGCACTCTTCAATCAAGGCTACGACGCCGTGAAAGCCGTTGCACCCGATGCCATGGTCATCATCCACTTGCCCGATGCAGGCAATCGCGACACCTTCGACTGGTTCTTCGGCGAACTGAAGAAGCACGGCGGCAAGTACGACATGATCGGCGCCTCCTACTACCCCTTCTGGACGAAGAAGACGGTCGACGAGATGCGCTCGTGGGCAGACTACGTATCGACCAAATGGGACAAAGACATCTTCATCATGGAGACCGGCTACAAGTGGCATCCCACCTTGCCCGACGGCGTATCGCCCGGACAGCTCGCCGACAACGGTCCCTACGAAACCATCTACCCCTCTTCTCCACAGGGACAGCACGATTTCCTGATCGAGCTGGTTGGCGGCATCAAGCAGGTGGCAGGCGGTCGCGTCAAAGGCTTTCTCTACTGGGATCCGATCATGATTGCCGTGCCCGGCGTAGGCTGGGAGCTGAACGCCCCGAACGTGGTGAGCAACGCCACGCTCTTCGACTTCGACGGACATGCACTCAAGGCGCTGGAGGTGTTCGGTACGCCATCCGACCCCATCTACCGGTAAAGACGATCCGTCTTCCGAGGCGAAGACGGTTCGTCTTCCGAGGCGAAGACGGTTCGTCTTCCGAGGGGAAGACGGTTCGTCTT
>JAISGR010000033.1 GCA_031262995.1 Prevotellaceae bacterium
CGCTGCCAGGTTGTTGTCAAGCAGCGCCTGTGTAGTACGTCGTTTGTTGTTGAAAGCGATGACCTGTTCAATGGTTACCTGCGCATGAACGAAATGCTGTTTGTTCAGTCCGCGGAGCACCGCCTCGGTGTTCTCCGTGATTTGTTTAATAGTGAGCATAACTTAATCTTTATTTGCTTTTTACGAAATTCGGCGCAAAGATAGCAGGATTTATTCTAAATAGCCGTAAATGAAAGTCATTTATAGCCGTAAATGACCTTCATTAATAGCCGTAAATGAAGGTCATTAATACCCGTTAATGAGGTTCATTAATAGTCGATAATGAAGGTCATTAATGAGGGTGTCAAAAGTCCACTTCTGGACTACAACCGTAGTCCGATTCTTGACACATCCTCATTGAATCTCTACCCCTTTATAGAAGTCGAGAATCTTGGTGCGGAACAGGTATTCGTACTTGGCTTGGAGTTCGTTGGACTGTGCCTGTACCAGGTTTTGTTTGGCTTCGTTGTACTCCACGGCGGTGGCTTTGCCGTTGTTATACTTTTCCGCCACCAGCGCAAAAGACTCTTCGCTGGCTTGTGCGGCGGTTGTGCTGCTGTTGTACTTGCTTTCGGAGGCGACGGCATTATACCACGCCTGCTGAATCTCCTTGTAGAGGCTTTTCTTCACATTCTCCAGTTGCAGGTCGTAGTTCTGCTGTTGCAGGCGGGCGGAGCGCACGCGGTTGCGGGTGGCAAAGCGGTTGAAGATGGGTACGTTCATGCTCAGTCCGATATACTTGCTGAAGTTGTCGCCCATTTGCTGCCGGAAGGTACGGTTGATGGTGGAGTAGAAGTTGGTGCCCAGACTTCCGCTGAGGTTGATGGTGGGGTAGTAGCTGCTTTGTGCGATGCGGATGTTGTGCCTGCTTCCTTCCAACCGGTATTGGGCAGCCTGCACGGCAGCTTTCTCGCCGAGGGCGATGTTGTATATCTCGTCGGGCGGGGTCAGGGGATTCAGGCTGAGCTTCACGGCAGGTTCAGCCAGGCTGAAGCCTTCGGGCGATGCCAGTTCGATGAGCTGACTGAGGTCGAGCAATGACAGTTTGTAGTTATTGTCTGCCTGCACCACGCTCAGCTCGTCTTGTGCCACGCGCGACTTGGCATCTGCCACTTCGGTCGCCGCCGCCTTTCCCAGCTCGTTCAGGCGGGCGATGCGCTTGTACTGTTCGCGGCTGAGCGCCAGCTGTCCCACTGCCACCTGATGCAGCTCCTTGTTGAAGAGCGCCTGCAAGTATGCCGATGCGATGTTGATGGCGATGTCTTCCTTGGCTTTCTCCAGATCGGCGAGGGCGGCTTTCAGGTTGAGCTTTGCCAATTGGTAGGAGTGCGGTATCTCCAATCCGGTGAAGAGGGGGATGCTGGTTGAGAGCGACATGTTGTTGCCGTGGCTGCTGGTGTTGATGTAAACGGTCGAGTAGTCGCCCGTCTGCTCGTTCTTGATGGCAGTCTGCGTACGTCCCCAGTTCCAGCTTTGCGAGGCGCTTCCGTTCAGGTTCGGCAGGCGTGCCCACTTGGCTGTGTTGACTTCCACCTCGCTCTGTCGGGCAGATACTTCCGCCTGTCGGACGGTGACGTTGTGCTCGATGGCGTACTCGATGCACTGCCGCAACGTCCATGCCTCCTGTGCGGAGGCGGTGGTGATGCTGCCGACTGCACATATAATATAGATGGCTATGCTTCTTTTCATAATCATGCGTTGTTTGTTATTCCTTTTCCAATCCTCTTACCTGCTCGTCGCCCTTGAGTCCGCTTTGGATGGCAATCTTGATGCCGTCGCTGATGCCGACCGTCACCGGTTGGCGGCGGAACCGCTGCTCGGGCACGCTGTCGGTGAGCACGTAGACAAAGGTGCTGTCGTTATTAAATTCGATGGTGCTTTCGGGCAGGGTGAGTACCTGATGCGCCCGTGCCAGCACGATTTCGGCATTGGCAGAGTAGCCCGAGCGGATGGTGATGCTGTCGGGCACGGTGATGGCAGCCTTTATCTCGAACTGGTTGGCTCCGTTCTCTTCGACGGCTTTGGGGGAGATGTACTCCAGGTGTGCCTCGAAGGAGAAGTTTTGCAGGGCGCCGATGGTAATCTTCACGGGCATGCCCTCGTGGATGCGTCCCACTTCGGTCTCGTCGATGTTGCCGCGGAAGATGAGGTCGTTCATGTTGGCAACGGTGGCGATGGTGGTTCCGTCGTTGAAGGTGTTGCTCATGATGACCGAGTTACCCGCCTTCACCGGCACATCGAGTATCAGTCCGTCGATGGTGGAGCGGATCAGCGTGGAGGAGAAAGAGGCGGAGTTCTTGGTGATGCCCTCTTTGACAATCTCCAGGTTGTCTTGTGCGGTTTGCAGCTCTTCGCGTGCCTGCTCCACGGTGATTTTGTCTCTCTCGTACTCTTCGCTGCTGATGAGCTTCTCGTCGTAGAGCTTCTGGTTGCGTTTGAAATCGACTTCGGCTTGTGCGGCATTGATTTTGGCAAGTCGCACGCGGCTCTCGGCAGAGTTGAGCGTGCCCAGCTCGGGGATGACCTTCACTTTGGCAATCACCTCGTTCTTGCTGATGCTCTGTCCCGCCTCCTTGTACACTTCGTCGATGATGCCCGATATTTGGGGCTTGATGAGGATTTCGTCGCGCGGCTCCACCTTGCCGGTGGCTACGGTGCTCTTCTCCAGATCGGCTATGGCAGGCGTTTCGGTGTTATAGACGGTGACTTTGGGTTTCGACTTCTGATAGAGGAACACAAATGTCCAGATAAGGATGGCAGCTATCGCCACCAGTCCAAGGATTCTAAAGAACTTCTTCATATTTATATACTATTAATTTTCAATTCCATTTCAGCTGCTGATTCTCTGTCACTCGTCCCGTATCGCCTCTATCGGCTTGATGCCCATTGCCCGATACGCCGGCGCCAGTCCGGCAAGCAATCCGAGCACCACCAGCAGCACGCCCATGCCGATGGCTGTCCAGAACGACACCTGATAGGGCACGGTGATCACTCCCGGCTCGTTGGAGGCTGCCTCCACCACTTGCAAGACCAGCACGGCAAACGAGATGCCTATCATGCCCGCAATGGTGGTGAGCACCATGCTTTCGGAGAGTATCTGCTGCAAGATGTCGCGCGGACGGGCGCCGATGGCACGGCGGATGCCTATCTCGGTGGT
>JAISGR010000045.1 GCA_031262995.1 Prevotellaceae bacterium
TTACTCCTAAGTCGCTGATTATCTTTGGTAGCGGGACCCGGGATTGAACCGGGGACCTCATGATTATGAATCATGCGCTCTAACCAGCTGAGCTATCCCGCCATCATTTCTGTTTTGCGGGTGCAAAGATACTTTAATTATCCAAACTGCCAAAATATCGGTAAAAAAAAGTAGAAGGAGATGTCTTATATGTGTATGAATTGGGGCATTCCCACTGAAAAGATTGGTGGTTTTTTGGTTTCAGCCCTTCAGCTGATGGGTAAGTCGTTTGTTTATAGACTTTTCGGCTGAAGGGCACCTACTTTTTGAACGTATTTATATGATTACCGTAGTTGTTGAAATCATCGATGGAATGGGGGAAAATTGAAGACTGAAGAGTTGGGCGCAATAAGAAATAGTCTTGTTGAAATAACAAATAGTTTTTTTGTAATTAAGAAATAGTCTTGTTGAAATAACAAATAGTCTTGTTGAAATAACAAATAGTCTTGTTGCAATAACAAATAGTCTTGTTGCAATAACAAATAGTCTTATTGCAACAACAAATAGTCTTGTTGCATGATGATACTTTCATAACTCGGTCAAACGTTGTTCAACTCAACTTCTTTGTCTATCTTTGCGACCACTTTAAAAACCACATTTTCATTATAACAAAGATGCAAACAGCTAAATTGTTGCTATACTGCCCCGATCGTCCGGGTATTCTGGCGGAGGTGACCGACTTTATTACGGTCAACAAAGGGAATATCATCTACCTCGACCAGCATGTAGACCATGTGGAAAACATTTTCTTCATGCGCATTGAGTGGGAGTTGGACAACTTTCTGGTACCTCAGGAGAAGATTGAAGACTACTTTGCCACGCTTTATGCGCAGAAGTACGGGATGAGCTTTCGCCTCTACTTTTCGGACAAGAAGCCGCGCATGGCTATCTTCGTATCGAAAATGTCGCACTGCCTGTACGATTTGCTGGCGCGCTACACTGCCGGCGAATGGAACGTGGATATTCCGCTCATTATCAGCAATCATTCCGACCTGGAGCACGTGGCACGCCGCTTCGACATTCCTTTCCACTACTTTCCTGTCCGGAGAGAGACCAAAGAAGTGCAGGAGCAGCAGGAGATGGCGTTGCTGGCAGCAAAGGGTATCAACTTCATCGTGCTGGCGCGCTACATGCAGGTGGTTTCCGAGCAGTTCATCGCCGCTTATCCCAATCGAATCATCAATATTCACCATTCGTTTCTGCCTGCTTTCGTAGGCGCAAAACCTTATCACGCCGCTTTCGAGAGGGGAGTGAAGATTATCGGCGCTACGAGTCATTATGTCACGACCGAGTTGGATGCCGGTCCCATTATCGAACAGGATGTGGCGCGCATCACTCACAAGGATGATGTGCAGGATTTGGTCAACAAGGGCAAAGATTTGGAGAAGATTGTGCTGTCGCGCGCCGTACGCAAGCACATTGAGCGGAAAGTGCTGGTGTACAAGAACAAAACTGTTATATTTAATTGAAAATAGCAATGAATGTAGCCATCATAAAGTACAACGCGGGCAATATTCGTTCAGTGGATTATGCACTGAGGCGATTGGGTGTGGAAGCTGTCATCACGGACGACAAAGCTGTGCTACTCGCTGCCGACAAAGTCATCTTTCCGGGCGTGGGCGAGGCGGCAACCACCATGGATTACCTGCGCGCCGGCGGATTGGACACGCTGATACGCAGTCTGCGCCAGCCGGTGCTGGGCATTTGTTTGGGCATGCAGCTGATGTGCCGACATTCCGAAGAGGGCGATGCGGATTGTCTGGACATCTTCGATGTCGACGTGAAGCGTTTTGTTCCCCGCAGGCACGAAGACAAGGTACCTCACATCGGTTGGAACACGCTGACCGATACCCGAAGTGCGCTGTTCGACGGCTTTACCCGCGAAGAGTATGTCTATTTCGTGCACAGTTTCTATGTGCCGATGCATGAATCCACGATTGCCGTGACCGATTACATTCACCCGTTCAGCGCCGCGCTGCACAAAGATAATTTCTACGCCACCCAGTTTCATCCCGAAAAGAGCGGCAGGGTAGGCGAGCGTATTCTGCAAAATTTCTTGTCATTATGATAGAGCTGATTCCTGCCATTGATATTATCGACGGCAAATGTGTGCGGCTGTCGCAAGGCGATTACGGCAGCAAGAAGGTGTACAACGAGAACCCCGTGGAGGTAGCCAAGACCTTCGAAGCCCACGGCATCCGGCGATTGCACGTGGTCGACCTCGACGGCGCCGCTTCGCACCACATTGTGAACCACCGCACCCTGCATGCGCTTGCCACGCAGACTTCGCTCGAGATAGACTTCGGCGGCGGCGTAAAGAGCGATGAAGACCTGCAAATCGCATTCGACAACGGCGCCCGCATGGTGACCGGCGGAAGCATTGCCGTGACCCATCCCGAACGATTCCTGCACTGGCTCACTCTGTACGGCAGCGAACGAATCATCCTCGGCGCCGACGTAAAGGAGCGACGCATCGCCGTGAACGGCTGGAAAGAGGAGAGTACCTGCGAGCTGCTGCCCTTTCTGGAAGCCTATATAAATAAAGGTGTAACGCAGGTCATCTGTACCGACATTGCTTGCGACGGCATGTTGCAAGGTCCTTCTGTGGCGCTTTATGAAGAGATACTCCGGCACCATCCCCGCCTGCATCTCATTGCCAGCGGCGGAGTGAGCAGCATGGACGACATCCACAGGCTGGAAGCGGTGGGTGTACCTGCCGTGATATTCGGTAAGGCGTTGTACGAAGGAAAAATCACATTGGAAGCATTGAGCAAACTATGTTAGCAAAACGAATCATCCCCTGCCTCGACATCAAGGACGGGCAGACCGTGAAAGGAACCAATTTCGTCAACCTGCGCCAAGCCGGCGATCCGGTAGAGCTGGCGCGTGCATACAGCGAACAAGGCGCCGACGAGCTGGTGTTTCTCGACATCACAGCCAGCTTCGAGGGACGACGCACCTTTGCCGAGCTGGTACAACGCATTGCTGCCAACATCAGTATCCCTTTCACCGTGGGCGGAGGCATACACCAGCTGAGCGACGTTGACCGCCTGCTTGCTGCCGGCGCCGACAAGATATCCGTCAACTCATCCGCCCTGCGTCGCCCCGAACTCATCGACGAAATCGCCCGTAATTTCGGCTCGCAAGTGTGCGTGCTGGCTGTCGATGCCCGACAGGGAGGCGAAGGACGTGCTCCGCAGGAGTGGCGGTGTTACCTCAACGGCGGGCGGATAGAGACCGAACGCGAACTCTTCGACTGGACGCACGAGGCACAGGAGCGCGGCGCCGGCGAGATACTATTCACCAGCATGAACCACGACGGCGTGAAGACCGGATATGCCAATCAGGCGCTGGCACAGCTCGCCGACAACCTCTCCATCCCCATTATCGCCTCGGGAGGAGCAGGCAACGAGGCACATTTCCGTTACGTTTTTCAGCAAGGAAAAGCCGATGCCGCGCTGGCTGCCAGCGTTTTTCACTTTGGAGAGATAAAGATTCCCGAATTAAAGTCTTACCTTTGCGCGCAAAATATAGCCATAAGAACGTAAAAGGCAAGAACGATTGCCGCAAGTAACAATCATGCATATAGATTTCGACAAACTGAACGGTCTTGTACCTGCCATCATACAAGATGCCGACACAGCCAAAGTGCTGATGTTGGGATTTATGAACCTCGAAGCATACCGCAAAACGGTAGAAACAGGGCAGGTCACCTTCTACAGCCGCACCAAACAACGCCTGTGGACGAAGGGCGAAACGAGCGGAAACTTCCTCCGTGTGGTTTCCGTCAAGGCGGACTGCGACAATGACACGCTCCTCATACAGGTACATCCCCAAGGTCCCGTCTGCCACACCGGCGCCGACACCTGCTGGGGCGAAAAGAACGAACAGCCCGTCCTGTTCCTGCAACTCCTGCAGGATTTTATCCGCAAAAGATATACCGAGATGCCCGAAGGCTCGTACACCACCAGCCTGTTCCGGTCGGGCGTCAACAAAATGGCGCAGAAGGTGGGCGAAGAGGCTGTCGAAGCCGTCATCGAAGCCACCAACGGCACCGACGAACGACTGATATATGAGAGCGCCGACCTCATTTACCACCTCATGGTGCTACTTACTTCCAAAGGAATGGGAATTGAGGACTTGGCGCGTGAACTCGAAGTACGACACAGCGACTCGTGGAAGAAACATTGATTCGATACCGCAACGTGGAGATTTATCAGGAGGAGCTGTGTGTGCTCTCCGACGTCAATCTCGAACTGCAACGGGGGGAGTTTGTCTACCTCACCGGAAAGGTGGGAAGCGGCAAAACATCCCTCCTCAAGACACTCTACGGCGAGCTGGACATCCGCGCCGGAGAGGCATCGGTGTTGGGATACGACATGTGCTCGCTCAAACGAAAAACCATCCCCGAACTGAGGCGGCGATTGGGCATTGTCTTTCAGGATTTCCGGCTGATGACCGACCGAACCGTGTACGACAACCTGGCATTCGTGCTGCAAGCCACCGGCTGGAAGAACCGCACCCGGGTGAAAGAGCGCATCGAAGAGGTGCTGGAGCAGGTGGGCATGAGCCGCAAAGGTTATAAGCATCCCAATGAGCTGTCGGGAGGCGAACAGCAACGCATCGTCATTGCACGTGCCATGCTTAACTCGCCCGACATCATGCTTGCCGACGAGCCTACCGGCAATCTCGACATGGAGACCGGACGCGCCATCACCCGACTGCTGCACGACATACAGTCTCAGGGGACACTCGTGGTGATGACCACGCACAACCAGCAACTGCTGCATGAGTTTCCCGGACAGGAATACCGGTGCGAAGCGCATCAGATAAGCAAGCGTTGAACGCCGACAACAGCAGGCAAAAGGCGCACTGACAATAGCAAATAAGTTCACAATAAATAATATAAGCGAATATGAAAGTTTTAAAGTTTGGAGGTACTTCCGTTGGCTCGGCAACCCGCATGAAGGAAGTAGCCAAATTGATTACCGACGGCGAACAGAAGATCGTTGTACTCTCTGCCATGTCGGGAACCACCAACACATTGGTAGAAATCTCCGATTATCTCTACAAGAAGAACCCCGAAGGCGCCAACGAAATCATTAACCGCCTCGAAGCCAAGTATCGCGGACATGTTGACGAACTCTATGCCACTCCCGAATACAAAAAGAAGGGGCAGGAGCTGATTAAAGGACATTTCGACTACATCCGTTCGTACACAAAAGACCTTTTCACCCTCTTCGAAGAGAAGGTGATACTGGCGCAGGGAGAACTCATCTCCACTGCCATGATGAACCATTACTTGCAAGAGTGTGGCGTGAAAGCCGTGCTGCTGCCCGCTCTGGAGTTCATGCGTACCGACAAGAATGCCGAACCCGACCCCGTTTATATCAAGGACAAACTTCAGAACCAGCTGGAGCTGCATGCCGGCGCCGACATATACATCACGCAAGGCTTCATCTGCCGCAATGCCTACGGGGAAATCGACAACCTGCAACGCGGCGGAAGCGACTACACCGCCTCGCTCATCGGCGCCGCCGTCAACGCCTCGGAGATACAGATATGGACAGACATCGACGGCATGCACAACAACGACCCGCGCATCGTCGACCAAACCGCGCCCGTGCGTCACCTGCACTTCGAGGAGGCTGCCGAGCTGGCTTACTTCGGCGCCAAGATACTGCATCCCACCTGCATCCAGCCTGCCAAGTACGCCAACATCCCCGTGCGACTGCTCAATACCATGGAGCCGGATGCGCCCGGCACCATCATCTCCAACGATACGGAGAAGGGCAAGATCAAAGCCGTTGCAGCCAAAGACAACATCACTGCCATCAAGATCAAGTCGGGACGGATGCTGCTCGCCTACGGATTCCTGCGCAAGGTGTTCGAGATATTCGAGAGCTACCAGACCTCCATCGACATGATTTGTACCTCCGAAGTGGGCGTGTCGGTCTCCATCGACAACACCAAGCACCTCAACGAGATACTCGACGACCTCAAGAAGTATGGCACCGTGACCGTAGACAACGACATGTGCATCGTCTGCGTGGTGGGCGACCTGGAATGGGAGAACGTGGGCTTCGAAGCCAAGGCGCTCGATGCCATGCGCGACATACCGGTGCGCATGATTTCCTTCGGCGGCAGCAACTACAACATCTCTTTCCTCATCCGCGAAGTCGACAAGAAGCAGGCGTTGCAGGCTTTGAGTGACACACTCTTCCACAACGATTAAGTGCAATATGAAAGGTACATTCCCCGTCAGCAAGTTCGGCGAACTGCGCACGCCGTTCTATTATTATGATACCGAGCTGCTGCGCAACACCCTGAAGACGGCATGCAGCGAAGCTGCGCGGTACGAACGTTTCGAACTGCATTACGCCGTCAAAGCCAATGCCCATCCGCAAGTGCTCTCCCTCATCCGCGAAAGCGGCATGGGCGCCGACTGCGTTAGCGGCGGCGAGATACGTGCCGCCCTCAAGGCAGGCATTCCCGCCTCGAAGATCGTCTTCGCCGGCGTAGGCAAAGCCGATTGGGAAATCAATTTGGGACTCGACCATGACATCTTCTGCTTCAACGTGGAGTCTATTCCCGAACTGGAGGTCATCAATCAGCTGGCTGCCGACAAAGGGAAGCAGGCAAGCATCATGTTCCGCCTCAACCCCAATGTGGGGGCGCATACACATGCCAATATCACCACCGGACTGGCAGAAAACAAATTCGGCATCGCCATGGAGGACTTGGACAAGGTGGTCGATGCCGCGCTTGGCATGTCGAACGTCCGTTTCATCGGCTTGCACTTCCATATCGGTTCGCAGATTCTCGACATGGGCGACTTTGCAGCGCTGTGCAACCGCATCAATGAGCTGCAAGACCGCTTGGAAGCCCGCCAGCTCCTCGTCAACCACATCAACGTGGGCGGCGGATTGGGCATTGACTACCAACACCCCAACCGGCAGGCGATACCCGACTTCAAGAGCTACTTTGCCACTTATGCCAAGAACCTGCGCCTGCGTCCGCACCAGACGCTGCACTTCGAACCCGGACGTGCCGTCACCGCACAGTGCGGCTCGCTCATCTCGCGCGTGCTCTACGTCAAACAAGGCGCCAACAAGCAGTTTGCCATCCTCGACGCCGGCATGACAGACCTTATCCGCCCCGCCCTTTATCAGGCTTATCACAAGATTGAAAACATCTCGTCCGACGAGCCGATGGAGACCTACGATGTGGTGGGTCCCATCTGCGAATCGTCCGACGTGTTCGGCAAAGCCATCGACCTGAACCGAACGAAACGGGGCGACCTCATCGCCATCCGTTCCGCCGGCGCTTACGGCGAGGTGATGGCATCGGGCTATAACTGCCGCGAGCTGCCCAAGGGCTATACCTCGGAAGATTTATAGACAAGAAGCAGTTGCTTGACCCCATTGAGAAGAGGGTGTGCCAGAACGGCACACCCTCTTCATGCACTAACTGAATTAACGTGAGTTCGACATAAGTATTTGCTTATAATAACGTGAGTTCGATGTAAGAAAGGGTAATGCCGACCATATACCTCTTCCGTAGCGTAAGTGCGCCCCACCTTAGCAGATAACCGTGATATGGTCATATCAAGCACCGTGATATAGTCATATCAAGCATCGTGATATAGTCATATCAAGCACCGTGATATAGTCATATCAAGCACCGTGATATAGTCATATCAAGACCTTTGATATTACCATATCAAGGTAGCGAGACAGGAGTGGCGGCGATCTCCTTCAGCCCGTGGCTTAGGTCGAACTCACGTTAAATTATGGCAATAGCAAGCCAAGATAAGGGATTGGCTAAGAAATTGGCAGAGATAAGAAAGCTGACAGCTTCTTTTCTATAAAAACGCACGCATCACCCCGACAAAATATTTACGCACAGCATAGGGCAAAGTCGCAGTGTTGGTGCTATCTTTGCGCCGACATTTTTATACATAAGCAGATGGCATCTTCCCTCAAATCGCTCGCCAAAGATACTGCCATATACGGCGCAAGCAGTATCATCGGTCGTTTCCTGAATTATTTGCTGGTACCTCTCTACACCAGTGCGTTGCCTGCCGCATCGGGCGGCTATGGCGTGGTGACTAATATCTATGCGTGGGTCGCCCTGATGCTGGTGATACTGACTTGCGGCATGGAGACCGGATTCTTCCGCTTTGCCAACAAGGGCGAAGACGACCCGATGCGTGTCTACTCTACCACGCTGCTGGGGGTGGGCATCGGTTCGCTCGGCTTTATGCTATTAGGGTTGTTGTTATTGCGCCCCATTGCCGGTTGGCTGGGCTACGGCGAACATCCCCGGTACATCGGCATGATGATCATCGTGGTGGCAATGGATGCCTTCCAGAGCATTCCCTTTGCCTACCTGCGCTACCGGCAGCGCCCCATCAGGTTTGCCGCGCTGAAGCTGCTGTTCATCGTGCTCAATATCGCACTCAACCTCATCTACTTTGTCGTGTTGAAGGGGCACGACGTGGGATATGCCTTCCTCATCAACCTGCTGTGCACCTCCACCGTGATGCTCTGCATGATACCCGAGTTGCGTGGCTTTGCCTACGTGCTCGACCGCGCACTGCTGCGCCGCATGTTCCGCTACTCGTTTCCGCTGCTCATACTCGGGATGGCAGGCATCCTGAATCAGGTAGCCGACAAGATCATCTTCCCCTTTGTCTATCCCGACGAAACCGAAGGCATTGTGCAGCTCGGCATCTACGGAGCCGCCGTCAAGGTTGCCATGATTATGGCAATGCTCACGCAAGCTTTCCGCTACGCCTACGAGCCGTTTGTCTTTGGACGCAGCCGCGAGAAAGAGAGCCGCGAGATGTATGCCAAGGCGATGAAGTTCTTCATCATCTTCACCCTGCTGGCATTCCTTGCCGTGATGTTCTACATGGACATACTGAAGTACATCATCGCCGACGACTATCGCGAAGGCTTGCGTGTGGTACCGATTGTGATGATGGCGGAGATATTCATGGGCATCTACTTCAACCTCTCTTTCTGGTACAAGCTGATCGACGAAACGCGCTGGGGCGCCTATTTCTCGCTGGCAGGCTGTGCGGTGCTGGTAACGGTGAACGTGTGGCTGATTCCCCGCTTCGGCTACATGGCTTGTGCCTGGGCAGGCTTCGCCGGCTATGGCGTGGCGATGCTCCTATCCTACTTCGTCGGGCAGAAGAAATTCCCCATCCGTTATGATTTAAAAGCCATCGGCGGCTACACACTGCTGGCGGCAGCGCTCTACGTGGCAGCCGAATCGGTCACGATAGACAGCTTCTACCTGCGCATGGCTTACCGCACGCTGCTGTTACTGCTGTTTGCCGGGGTGGTGGTGAAACGCGAATTTTAATCCCTGTCTGCCGTTATGGCTGCTATCACTTGTCCTACCTCTTCGTCGGTGAGCAGCGGAGAGATGGGAAGGCTCAACTCTTCGCGGTGAATGCGTTCCGTGACGGGCAAATGCAAATTGCCGAACAGCGCGTGCAACGCCTGCTGCCGATGGGGCGGAACGGGATAGTGAATCTGCGTCGCAATGCCATGCGCCAGCAGCTGCCGTTGCAGCTCTTCGCGGCGGGGCGTGAAGATCGGGAAGATATGAAACACATTGTCCGGCTCGATGCCGGTGGCAAGTACGGGCGCAGTGATGCCGGTGCGCTCCCAGGGTATCTGCTCCAGATAGCGGCGGGCAATGGCACGCCGACGGGCATTGTCCTCGTCTAACCGCGCCAGCTTCACCGACAACACGGCAGCTTGCAGCTCGTCCAACCGGCTGTTTACACCTTTATATATATATACGTACTTGTCCGAAGCGCCATAGTTTGCCAATGCCCTGACGGCAGCTGCCAGATCGGCATCGTCGGTCACCACGGCGCCTCCGTCGCCCAACGCACCCAGGTTCTTGGCAGGATAGAAGCTGTAAGCGGCTGCCAGTCCCGTCGGCGTACCGCCGCCATGAGCCTGCGCGGCATCTTCAATCACCAACAAGTGATGGCGCGCAGCCAGCTCACGGAGAACCGGCATCGCTGCCTGCCTGCCGTAGAGATGTACAGGAAGTATGGCACGGGTACGCGGCGTGATCAGCCGTTCGGCAGCTTCGGGGTCGATGGTGCAGGTGTCCAACCGCGGTTCGCACAGCACGGGCGTCAGTCCGGCACGCAGCACAGCCAGTATGGTGGCAATGAAGGTATTGGCAGGCACAATCACCTCGTCTCCGTCATGCAGCAGGTTCAGCTCCCGACAGGCGAGGAAGATAAGCGTCAGCGCATCCAACCCGTTGGCAGTGCCTACGCAATGGCGGACGCCGCAGTAACGGGCAAACTGCGCTTCGAAGCGGCAGGTGGCTTCGCCGTACAGGTATTGCCCGGAGGCGGTCACCCGCAGCACAGCCTCGGAGAGTTGCGGCTCGAAGGAGGCGTTCAGCTGTTGTAAGTTCAGATAGGGAATCATATTCTTAGTCGCGGCATGAGGAGCGTTTCACAGCAGCAATTCGTAGGTGTCGTACAGCACGGCACGACCGCCGAACCCCTCCTTCTGGAAGAGCAACCCTTCGTTCAGCACCTGCCCACCCTGTTCGGTAGAGATGCCGAAGTCGAAATAGGGTCGTCCGGCATAGCGGACATGAATCAGGTGGTCGAACAGCAGGTCAAGGGCACCGCACCTCCTTCCCACGGGCGAAGAGGCGATGTATTGCACGTGCGCCACGCGGTCGGTCTCGTACACCACACAGCCGCCCACAGTCTCTTCCGTGTCGGTACATACCCGATAGAGGGAGATGTTATCGGGGAAGCAGCGTTGCAGCCGGGTGATCTCTTCGAGCGTATGAACGGGAGCAACGCCGTACCTCGTGCGCAGGTTGTCCTCGAGTATCTTCCAGAAAGGGGCGAAGAGCGTGTCGTTGACGAACGTCAGGTTGTGACCGAACGCCCGCTTCGACTGCCGGCGGCGCAAGGTGCGGAAAGGGAGGCGGTTGCCTGTGGGCACCACCGACGACAGGCTGCGCGTCTTGAGCGTAGCGCCCAGCCGGCTCAGCACATAGAGGTCTTCCTCGGCAGGGTAACGGTGATAGATATGAGGGATGGAGCGGTAGGTGAACGAGGTGACATGCTCCGTATCACGCAGGTAGTCCAACGACATCCCGAGCGCCTGCTCCGTATTTGCCAACGTGGCGGAGGGTGCAAGTATCAGTCCCCCGTAAGTCAACCCCTCGTGCGAACAGAAGCATCCGCCGGCAAGATTGCCGGGCAGCAGCGCCATCAGTTGCCGGTTGCGGTAAATCATCAGCGAGTAGTCACAGAAACGGTCGGCATGGTAATCCATGTAATTACGGTTGAGCAGAAACGTTCCGTTTTTCGATTTCTGCACGAAGGCATTCCATGCATCCCGTTTATCGGGAGCATACCTGAGCAAACTCCAGCTGTTTATCGTACTCATAATAGTTATCCGTACATCTAAATATTCTGCAAATTAACGCCTTTTCAACGGATTTATAAGCAACAATTACTACCTTTGGCGCGATTTTCCAACCAAAATATCAATATTACCAATGAATAGAAGCGTAAGCACTCTCTTTTTGCCGATACTGCTACTGGCAGTAACCGCATGTCGACCGTCATACCGCATGACAGATCTGGAAGGCTCCATGGTAGTGATGGACAGCACGTGGGATGCGCACCCCGACAGTGCGGCAATAGCCCTGCTGGCTCCTTATCAGGCAAAGATTGACAGCGTGATGTACCGAGTGGTGGGCACGGCAGCGCATACCATGGATAAGGGACGACCGGAAAGTGAGCTGTCCAACCTTGTTGCCGACGTACTGCGCCACGCGGCACAACCCTCCACAGGCAAGGTTGCCGACGTAGGCGTTGTGAACATGGGCGGGCTGCGAACCATCCTCTCCGCCGGTTCCATTGATGTACGCGAGATCTACGAAATACTCCCCTTTGAAAACTCCCTCTGCATCCTGACCTTCAAAGGTACGGTGCTCAAGCAGGTATTGACCGAAATCGCTGCCTGCGGCGGCGAAGGAGTGAGCGGCGTCCGGCTGCTCATCACGTCCGACGGCAAACTGCTGCAAGCCACAGTCGGCGGCAAGCCCGTCGACGACAACAAGCTATACACGCTTGCCACCATCGATTACATAGCCGACGGCAACGACGGTATGCCATCCATGGCAAAGGCAGCGCAACGGATCTGCCCCGAGCATTCCATTCTGCGCGACCTCTTTATCCGTTATGTCGAAGCACAGACAGCCCGCGGGAAACAGATCGTATCGCAGCTGGAAGGCAGAATCACCATTGCCAAAAATGAGGAATAACGACCACTTATAAGTATAATGACAGCATGACAATGAAAAAGCAACTCCATATCGTACTCTTGCTGCTGGCTTGCGGATTGCCGGCACTGCTTGCGGCGCAACAGACGCGCGAACTGTTCATCCTGCACACCAGCGACACGCACAGTCGCATCGACCCCGTCAATCCCCGTTCGGCTGACAGCTATGCCGGCATGGGCGGCGTGGTGCGGCGGGCTACGTTCGTGCAACAGGAGCGCACAACACACCCCGACCTGCTGCTGTTCGACTGCGGCGACATCTCGCAAGGTACCCCCTACTACAACCTGTTTCGGGGCGAAGTGGAGATGAAGATGATGAACCTGATGCACTACGACGCCATGACCATCGGCAACCACGAGTTCGACTTCGGATTAGAGAACATGGCGCGGCTGTTCCGCATGGCAACATTCCCCGTCGTGTGTGCCAACTACGACGTGACCGGCACCGTGCTCGAAGGCTTGGTCAAGCCCTACACCATCCTGTACAGACAGGGACTGAAGATAGGTGTCTTCGGTCTCAGCCCCCAGCTCGAAGAACTGGTACAGGCGAGTAAATGTGCAGGCATCGTCTACCACGACCCGATAGCCGTTGCCCAACAGACCGTCGACCGGCTGCGCACCGAAGAGCAGTGCGACGTGGTGATATGCCTCTCGCACCTGGGACTGAAGCTGCGCACCCTGTCCTGCGACGAAGAACTGGCACAAAATACCTCGGGCATCGACCTCATTCTGGGCGGACACACACATACATTCATGAGCCAACCTACCATCTACTGCAACAAAGAGGGCAACGACGTCCCCGTGCTGCACAGCGGCGCCAACGGCGTATTCGTAGGAGAGGTGAAGCTGACCTTCGAACGACAATAAACAGGTATTGCCCCCATTCAACCCTCACACTAAACATTTCGATTAAAGTTATGAAACACTTATCCTTCCTATTCTTGCTTCTCTTCACGGGAAGCACCTCCGGCATGTTATACGCCCAAACAGACACAGCGTTGCTCCCCACCTCCGCCGATGAGCGTTGCCGGCAATGGGTGGACTCCGTCATGGCAGGCATGAGCACGCAAGAGAAAATAGGGCAATTAGTGGTTTACACCATCCCTGCCAGAAGCGACAAGCAAAACAAACGCCTGCTGCGCAACACCGTAGAGAAGTACCACGTGGGAGCCATCCTTTTCGGCAAAGGCAGCGCCGAAGAACAAGCCATACTCACCAACCTGGCACAAAAGGAGTCGAAGGTACCCCTGTTCATCACCTTCGACGGCGAATGGGGAGCAGCCATGCGCCTCAACGATATGCCCGCCTTCCCCCGCAACGCCTCTCTGGGATGTATTGCCGACAAGCAGCTGCTCTACGATTACGGTCGTGAAGTGGCGCGCGAACTGCGTGAGCTGGGCGTGAGCGTGAACTTCGCACCCGATGCCGATGTCAACACCAACCCCTTCAACCCCATCATCAACATACGTTCCTTCGGCGATACCCCCCAACCGGTGGCAGAGCGGGCGACCCTCTACATGCGCGGCTTGCAGGCAGGTGGTGTGATGGCAGTAGCCAAGCACTTCCCCGGTCACGGCGATACCGACGTCGATTCGCACCTCGCACTGCCCGTGCTCAACCACGACCGTGCCCGTTTGGACAGCATCGAACTCTATCCGTTCCGCCAACTGATTGACGCCGGCGTAGGCGGAGTGATGGTGGGACACCTGCAAGTACGGGCTATCGACACCGACAGCACGACGGCAGCCTCCTTCTCGCACAAGATAGTGACGGAAGTGCTGCGGAACGAGCTGGGCTTTAAAGGACTGGTCTTCACCGACGCCCTCGCCATGAAAGGCACCTCGAGCGTGCCGCAGGTCACCACCAAAGCCCTGCTGGCAGGCAACGACATGGTGCTGATAGAGCCTGCCACCCAACGAATCATGACCGAGCTGTATGCCGCCGTCGAAGCCGGCACGCTTCCCCTGAGCATGGTCGAAGAGAAATGCCGCCGCATACTCACCTGCAAATACCTGCTGGGTGTCCGCCGCCGCCCGTCGCCACTACAGGTGAGCGGCATCAGCCTGCGGATGAACACGCCCGAAGCCCGCGCACTGGCAGCCCGACTGAACACGGCTGCCGTCACCGTGCTGGGCAACGACTTCGGCGTGCTGCCGCTGAAGGCTGTCGACAACCAGCCCATCACGGTGCTCAGTGTGGGAGAAGGGAAGGACTCGCTCTTCGTGGAAGCGATGAAGCAACATGCGCCCGTGCCGGTGGAGCACATCCGCCTCACCCCTGCCGATACCACCGCTGTGGGACGGCTGCTGCTGGAGGAGCGACTGGCGAAGTGCCGCCGCCTCGTTGTCAGCGTGTCGGGCAATGACGTAGCGCCCACCTTCTACGCCCCGTACCTGGCATCGCTGCGCCTGCAAGCGCCGGTGGTCTATGTCTACTTCACCTCCTACTTGGGCATGCAACGCATGGAGACGGCGCTCGGACAGGCTGCCGCCGTGGTGCTGGGACACTCGGCTGAGCCGGAGGTGCAGGAATATGTGGCACAGGTGCTCTTTGCGAAAGCCCCGGCACAGGGACGGCTCTCCATGAACATCGGCTCCCTCTACCGGGCAGGCGAAGGGACGGACATCACACCCGGCATGCAGCCCGGGCAGTTCATCCCCGAAGACTACGGCATGCGTTCGCGCACCCTCGCACAGATAGACCAGATCGCCCGGCAGGGCGTGACGGACGGCGCCTACCCGGGCTGTCAGGTGCTGATACTCAAAGAGGGCATCCCCATCTACGACAGACGCTTCGGCACCCG
Organism: Prevotellaceae bacterium; assembly: GCA_031262995.1. Classification (GTDB taxonomy): domain Bacteria; phylum Bacteroidota; class Bacteroidia; order Bacteroidales; family Bacteroidaceae; genus Bacteroides. Next base: position 15,199 of record JAISGR010000045.1, read on the forward strand.
TTCCGACAAAGACACCACCGCCGTCCGCCCCACCGACATGTTCGACCTGGCTTCGCTCACCAAGACCAGCGCCACCCTGCTGGCTGTGATGAAGCTCTACGACGAAGGACGGCTCAAGCTCACCGACAAGGCATCCGCCACCCTCTCGTTCCTGCGCAAGGGCGACAAGCGCAACATCACCATCCGCGAGCTGCTGCTGCACGAATCGGGACTGCCTCCCTTCATCCGGTTCTATCAGGAAGCCATCGACCCCAAGTCCGTGCACGGTCCCTACGCACAGAGCTGGGTAGACCAGTGGCACCAAACACAAATCAGCGAGCACAGCTACTACAGCTCCGACTTCCGCTTCAAGAAAGGCTTGATGGCTGCCACCGAGTCGCCCGTCTACTCCCTGCACGTAGCCGACGGGATGTGGCTCAACAAAAGCTTCAAGGACAACATCATGAAGCAGATAGCCAACAGCACGCTCAGCGGCAAGCGTTACGTGTACAGCGACCTCAACTTCATCCTGCTCCAACAGGTGGTAGAGGCAATCACCGGCATGTCGCTCGACCTCTATTTGGACAAGGAGTTCTATGCACCGATGGGACTGACACGCACCCTCTTCCTCCCGTTGCGGCGATTCACCAAGCAGGAGGTGATGCCCACTGCCACCAACGACTACCTGCGCCGGCAGGACATCTGCGGCTATGTGCACGACGAGGCGGCAGCCTTCATGGGCGGCATCGCCGGACATGCAGGTCTCTTCTCGACAGCCGGGGAGATAGGCAAGATCTACCAGATGCTGCTCAACGGCGGCGAATACAACGGCAAGCGTTACCTGAGCGAGGCAACCTGCCGGCTGTTCACCACAGAGACCTCGCCCACCTCCCGCAGGGGATTGGGATTCGACAAGCCCGACCTGCAATCGCCCAAGAGCAGCCCGTGCGCACCGACGGCAGGCGCAACCGTCTACGGACACACCGGCTTCACCGGCACCTGCGTATGGGTAGACCCCACGAACCGCACGGTGTACGTCTTCATGAGCAACCACCTCTGCCCCAACGCCTGGGACACCAAGCTGGGCGACCAGAAGATACGGCAGCGCATACAGGAGGTGATGTACCAATCCCAAAATTAACGCCATGCACACGGAAATAGAAGAGGTCATCCTGACCGGTATGGTCTTCAAAGGACAGAAAAGCGCCCCTGCCAACAGCAAAAAGCAGGTAAAGACCAAAGCCAAAAAGAAAGCCTATATCACCGGCTCGCACGGGTCGGACGCCGCCAAAATGAAAGCGGACATACGCAAGAAGCGGGCTAGCAGAAGGTAGTAATACGGAGTTGAACACCACGCTCATCGACTTCGACGGAAAGGCGATAAGGTGCTGGAAGTGTTCAGGATAAAGTTGGAGAGAACGTGAAAGGTTGCGGCGTTAATCCCTCAAACACCCCAACGGTATAATCTTGACACCGTCGAGGCGGGTGTACGCCATCTGACCGCCTGTGAGCACAATCAGGAGGTCAGGCACACGGAGCGTTGCTTGCTTGTCCCGCTCATTGCGTTCAACCACCAATTGCTTCAGTTCGAGTAGATGCTTGGCACCCTCTTCTATCTCGCGGCTTCCCAGTTTGATCTCTATCAGCGCATACCTGCCGTCCGGCAAGTGGAGAACGGCATCGGCTTCCAGGTCGTAACGGTCGTGGTAGTAGGACAGATGCCCGCCCAACCCCTGCGAATAGATTCGAAGGTCGCGGATACATAGACATTCATAGATAAATCCGAATGTCTTCATGTCGAGTTCGAGGCTTTTAGGGGAGGCTCCCATAACGGCTACGGCAATAGAGGGGTCTACGAAACAGCGTTTGTTGCCCGTTCTGATAACCGTCTTTGAGCGTATGGCAGGACTCCACGCTTCCATGTCTTCTATGACGAAAAGTCTTTCCAAAGCCTCCACGTAATCGTTAAAGGTCGACATGGCAATATTTTCTGTTGCGGCAGACACATCGGCAAGCATGCTCGTCTTCTTTGCAAGTGTGCAGAGGTTTCTGGCATAAGAGCGCAGAACTAATCTCGTAAGTGCCGGATTGCGTTGCCTTGTGTCAACCCGGGAGATGTCCTCCTCGCAAATAATGTTCACATAATCTTTAGCTATCAGCAACTTGGCTTCGTCGCTTATATCATCCAACGATGCCGGCCAACCACCCCGGCAGGCAGCGAAGATTAATTGCTCGATGGATAAAGAGGAAGTGATGCCGTCTATATCCAGCTCTTTGTCGTTGAACAGTTCGTGCAAAGATATTTGTCCGTTTGATTCCTGCGACTCATAGAGGCTCATGGGGTACATTGCCATCCGCGAAATTCGCCCTGTGCCGGTATGCATGATCTCTTTATTATCAATCACCGTCGAGCCAGTCAGAATAAATTGTCCTTTCAGTTGGCGTTCATCAACGGCATGTCGTACAGCATCCCAAAGCATTGGAGCAACCTGCCATTCATCGATCAAGCGGGGCGTATCGCCTTTAAGCAAAACCGATGGCTTGGTGCGTGCAGTAGCCAGATACCCCTCTCTGGTATCGGGATTTTGCATTTTGATGACGCTCTTTGCTTGCATGAGGGCAGTAGTTGTTTTGCCACACCACTTCGGACCCTTTATTTGAACAGCGCCAAAAGCTTCGAGTCGAAGCCTCAGCTGTTCGTCTGCTATTCGTTTCAGATACTCCATATTTTCAATGATTTAGGCGGCAAAGATATATGTTTTATTTGAATCAAGCAGCCCCATCGGTCGTTTTTGAGGCATTTCATGCTCAGCTTTTGAGGTATTTCGTGCTCAGCTTTTGAGGCATTTCATGCTCAGCTTTTGAGGTGTTCAACCTCACCAAATAACGATATATACAACTACCTGATAATATCTTCAACGAATCTCCTCCTTGCAAACAAACCATAAAAGCGGTGCATGACGCGGAAAACAGCGGAAGATATTTGCATATCTGCGCTGCTTTTTGAAATTTCGCGCCCAGTTAAAGTTAAACCTCCCATTCATCAGCCGAGGCAGGAGGAACCTCCCGCAAAAAGGACTTGACACCCCGACTATATTGTATCACCTCTTAACACCTAACAGTATGGCAAAAGAGAAATTTGAGCTGTATGTACAGCTGGTAGACAACACACTTACGCCCGGCGATGAGGCTGACTTCATCGCCAAACCACTGCCCGGCGAAAGCCTGAATCGCAACGGCATCCTCGCCGAAGCGCTTGGTAAAAACCCCGGATTGGAACCCGAAAACCTCAGCATGGTTTACGACGTGCTGGCACGCACCATGAAGGAAGCGCTCCTCAGCGGCAAACGCCTCAACACGGAGCTGTTCATGGCAGGCGTAGCCTTCACCGGCATCGTCGAAAAGGGCGTGTGGAACTACGACCGCAACAAGGTACGCATCAACTTCACGCAGAGCCGCGACCTTGCCGATGCCTGCAACAACGAGGTGCACATCAACATTACCGCGCAACAAAATCTGTCCATTTACATCAACAGCGTCAGCGCCGCCGCCACCCGCGGAAGCGAAGCGCGCAACACCGTGGCGGCAGGCAAGCCGGCTGTGTTCACCGGAAAGAACATCCAGCTGGCAGGCACAGACCCGTCGGTGGGCGTCACGCTGCGCAATGTGCAGACGTGCGTAGTGACCAAGGTCGATGCCGACATGTTCTCGCAAAACACCAAGTCGAAGCTGGCATTCGTCATCCCCGCCGAACTGGAGGATGGCGAGTACGAGGTGACGGTGACAACGCAGTATTCCAACAGTGGAGTGCTGAAAGCACCACGCAGCGCCATGCTGACCGTTCACATCGGCGCCTCCCGAGCCACTCCGAACAACCCCGACGAACCGGTAGGTACGGACGATCCCGTCTACGGGTGAAGACTGTCCGTCTTCCGAGGGGAAGACGGTTCGTCTTTCGAGGGGAAGACGGTTCGTCTTTCGAGGGGAAGACGGTTCGTCTTCCGAGGGGAAGACGGTGCGTCTTCCGAGGGGAAGACGAACCGTCAAAAGTCGTTCGAAAGCGCAGTGAAAGCCTAAATTTTCAT
>JAISGR010000059.1 GCA_031262995.1 Prevotellaceae bacterium
GAGGTGAAGATACTCTCGCCCGACCCCGAGCACATACCCGGCGAAATCATCTGCCGCGGTCCCAACGTCATGCTGGGTTACTACAAGAACGAGGAGGCAACCCGCGCCGCCATCGACGAAGAGGGCTGGCTGCACACCGGCGACATCGGACTGAAGGATGCCGAAGGGAATGTCACCATCAAAGGACGCATCAAGAACCTCCTGCTGGGGGGCAACGGACAGAACATCTACCCCGAGGAGATAGAAGACAAGCTCAACAACATGCCCTATGTCTCCGAGAGCATCATCGTGCAGCAGAATCAGAAGTTTGTCGGACTGGTCTATCCCGACTTCGACGATGCCTTTGCCCACGGCTTGAAGATGGAAGACATCGAACGGGTGATGGAAGAGAACCGCGTGGCGCTCAACACAACCCTGCCTGCCTACAGCCAGATCTCCAAAGTGAAAATCTATCCCGAAGAGTTCGAGAAAACCCCCAAACGCTCCATCAAACGCTACCTCTACATGGAAGCGAAAGGATAAAGAGAATGATATTTCGGAAGTAGGGAACAGAAAAACCAACCGGAAAGTGTTTGTTGACAACAAGTAATGCCCTACATTTGCACAATTTATAACTAAATGTGCAGAATATGGCAACTACGGAAGAAAGCTTCATTGCTTATATTGAAAGCAGTATCAAGCAAAACTGGGATTTGGACGCGTTGACCGATTACAACGGAGCAACGCTGCAATACAAAGATTTAGCCCGTAAAATAGAGAAAATACACATCATTCTTGAGAACAGCGGCATACAGAAAGGCGACAAGGTTGCCATCTGCGGACGCAACAGTTCGCACTGGGGCGTTGCCTTTCTTGCCACGCTGACCTACGGCGCAGTGGCTGTTCCCATCCTCCACGAGTTTAAAGCCGACAATGTGCACAACATTGTCAACCACTCCGACGCCAAGCTGCTCTTTGTGGGCGAGCAGGTGTGGGAGAACCTCAACGAAAGCGCCATGCCGCTGCTGGAGGGCATCATGGCAATGACCGACTTCACCCTGCTGGTGTCGCGCAGCAAGAAGCTGGACTATGCCCGCGAACACCTCAACGAACTCTTCGGCAAGAAATACCCCAAGAACTTCCGGCGCGAGCACGTTGCCTACCACCAAGAGCAGCCCGACGAGCTGGCAGTGATCAACTACACCTCGGGCACCACCAGCTACTCCAAAGGGGTGATGCTGCCCTACCGCAGCCTGTGGTCGAACACCCGCTTTGCCTTCGAGGTGCTGCCCCTCAAGCCGGGCGACAGGGTCATCTCCATGCTCCCCATGGCACACATGTACGGCATGGCTTTTGAGTTCCTCTACGAGGTGGCATGCGGCTGTCACGTCTTCTTCCTCACCCGCATCCCCAGCCCCAAGGTCATCTTCCAGGCATTTGCCGAGGTGAAACCCCGCATCGTGATTGCCGTGCCGCTCATCATCGAGAAGATCATCAAGAAGAACGTGCTGCCCAAGCTGGAGACCCCCACCATGAAGGTGCTGCTGAAGACCCCCATCATCAGCAAAAAGATCAAGTCGACCGTGTGCAAGCAGGTGATACAGGCGTTCGGCGGCAACTTTGTCGAGATTATCATCGGCGGCGCCGCCTTCAATCAGGAGGTGGAGCAGTTCCTGCGCAAGATAGAGTTTCCCTACACCGTGGGCTACGGCATGACCGAGTGCGCCCCCATCATCTGTTACGAAGACTGGAGCCGCTTCAAGCAAGGCTCGTGCGGAAAGGCTGCCCCGCGCATGGAGGTGAAGATCGTATCGCCCGACCCCGAACAGGTACCCGGCGAAATCATCTGCCGCGGTCCCAACGTCATGCTGGGCTACTACAAGAACGACGAAGCCACGCACCAAGCCATTGATGCCGACGGCTGGCTGCACACCGGCGACCTGGCGCTGATGGACAGCGAGGGTAACGTCACCATCAAGGGACGAAGCAAGAACATGCTGCTGGGCGGCAACGGGCAGAACATCTACCCCGAGGAGATAGAAGACAAGCTCAACAACATGCCCTACGTCTCCGAAAGCATCATCGTGCAGCAGAACGAACGGTTGGTGGGATTGGTCTACCCCGACTTCGACGACGCCTTCGCGCACGGCTTGAATCAGGACGACATCGAACGGGTGATGGAAGAGAACCGCGTAGCGCTCAACACCCTGCTGCCCGTGTACAGCCAGATATCGAAGATGAAAATCTATCCCGAAGAGTTCGAGAAGACACCCAAACGCTCCATCAAACGGTTCCTCTACCAGGAAGCCAAAGGGTAACGAGCGGAACAGAACTTCTGTTAGCCTCGGAACAAAATTTTTGTCAGCCTCGGAACAGAACTTCTGTTAGCCTCGGAACAAAACCTCTGTCATCCCCGGAACAGCGCTGCTGTCATCCGGGGAATCTTGTTTTTACAGCGCGTCGACCACAAGCTTTATCAGAAAGAGCACACCTATTATATATAGGGCAACCGGTATGGTTCGGGCTTTGCCCGTGAACATCTTGATGAACATGTAGCTCAGCAGTCCGAAAACGATACCCTCGGCAATGCTGTACGTGAAGGGCATGAAGATGATGGTGAGAAACGCCGGAATGCCCTCGCCCATGTCGTTGAAATCTATCCTGGCAATCGACCCCACCATGAAGAGACCCACCACAATCAGCGCCGGCGCGGTGGCTGCCGCGGGCACTATCAGAAACAGCGGGGCAAAAAAGAGCGCGAGGATGAACAGAAGCGCCGTGCCGATAGCCGTCAGTCCGGTACGTCCGCCCGCAGCTACCCCCGCAGTGCTCTCCACGTAAGCCGTCACGGTGCTGCAACCCAACGCGCCGGCAAGTGTGGTGCCTATCGAATCGGCAAGCAAAGCCTGCTTCATGCGCGAATAGTCCGCCAGTCCGGCGCGCTCCATCACCCCGATAAAGGTACCTATCGTGTCGAACAGGTTGATAAACAACAGCGTGAAGACAATCATCAGCATGTCGAGCGAGAAGATGTGGGTGGTGTCGAACTGAAACAGTAACGGGGCAATCGAGGGCGGCATGCTCACCACATTGTCCGCGGGAAGATGCACGTCGCCCGTCACCATGCCGAACAGGGTGGCTGCCACAATCCCTATCAGGATGGCGCTCTTCACCTTGAGCACGTAGAGCACCGCCGTGACCAACAGACCGAACATCGCTATCCACACAGAATGTGCCGAGAGGTCGCCCAGCGCAAGCAGCGTGCTTTGGTTGGAGACCACGATGCCGGCATTCTCCAGTCCGATCAGCGCGATAAACAGCCCGATACCCACCGGAATCGCCTCCTTCAGCACGGGAGGGATGCTCTGCACAATCAGTTCGCGCATGTTGAACAGGGTGAGCAGGATGAAGATAAGCCCTTCGATGAAGACCGCCGTCAGCGCAAACTGCCACGAATAGCCCATCACGCCGCACACGGTGAAGGCAAAGAAGGCGTTCAGCCCCATGCCCGGCGCCTGGGCGATGGGAAGCTTGGCATACAACCCCATCACCAGCGTCGACAAGATGGCGGTAAGGGCTGTGGAGGTGAACAGCGCCTCCTTGTCCATGCCCGTAGCAGAGAGGATGGAGGGGTTGACGACTAAAATGTAAGACATGGTGAGGAAGGTAATGAGACCTGCCATCAGTTCGCGGTGAACGGTGGTACCGTACTCCTTCAACTTGAAGGTACGTTCGAGTAATTGTTTCATGGTAGTGCTTCTTTTAATCGCCGGCAAATATAGTGATGTTTCCCCGAAAAGCACGCGGGAACGGACAATTTGCCGCCTTGCGTGCGGGCAGTCGCCCATAATTCGCAGAGATTTGATTACCTGCCAAATAATCCGTATTTTTGCGCCCCCAAAGTAGGATAATAATGATAGAACTGACTCCCGACGAATTGAAACAACGTTTCGACCTCCCTCTCTTCGAACAGTTGTCGGCAACTGCCGATGAATTGCAGTTGGATTGTTATGCCGTGGGCGGCTACGTGCGCGACCTCTTCCTGCAACGCCCCTCGCAGGACATTGATGTGGTGGTGGTGGGCAGCGGCATTGCCATGGCAGAAGCGTTTGCCCGCCGACTGGGGCGGGGGGCGCACCTGAGCGTGTTCAGGAACTTCGGTACGGCGCAGGTGAAGTACCGCGACAGGGAGATAGAGTTTGTGGGTGCCCGCAAAGAATCCTACCGGCGCGATTCGCGCAAGCCGATGGTCGAAGACGGCACCCTCGAAGACGACCAGAACCGGCGCGACTTTACCATCAACGCCTTGGCTGTCTGCCTGAACAGGGAGCGCTTCGGTGCGCTGGTCGACCCCTTCGGCGGATTGGACGACCTGCGCGAAAAGACCATCCGCACCCCGCTCGACCCCGACGTGACCTTCAGCGACGACCCCCTGCGCATGATGCGCTGCATCCGCTTTGCCGCGCAGCTGAACTTCTTCATCGACGACAACACCTTCGAATCGCTCTGCCGCAACTCCGAACGCATCCACATCATCTCGCGCGAACGCATCGCCGACGAGCTGAACAAGATCATCCTCTCGCCCATCCCCTCCAAAGGGTTTATCGACCTCGACCGCTCCGGACTGCTCCCGCTGATTCTGCCCGAGCTGGTCAAGCTGCAAGGCGTGGAGACACGCAACGGACGGGCACACAAGGACAACTTCTACCACACGCTCGAGGTGCTCGACAACATCAGCCGCCACACCGATAACCTCTGGCTGCGCTGGGCTGCCCTGCTGCACGACATCGCCAAGCCGGCAACCAAACGATGGGAACCCCGGCAGGGATGGACGTTTCACAACCACAACTACATCGGCGAAAAGATGGTACCCGCCATCTTCCGCAGCCTGAAGCTGCCCATGAACGAAAAGATGAAGTACGTGCAGAAGATGGTGTCGCTCCACATGCGCCCCATCTCCATTGCCGACGAGGAGGTCACCGACTCGGCTGTGCGCAGGCTGCTCTTCGAAGCCGGCGACGACATCGACGACCTGATGACGCTCTGCGAAGCCGACATCACCTCGAAGAACTCGGAACGCAAACAGCGCTTCCTGAACAACTTCCAGCTGGTGCGGCAGAAGCTCAAAGACCTGGAGGAACGCGACCGCATCCGCAACTTCCAACCTCCGGTGGACGGCGAGGAGATTATGCAGACCTTCAACCTGAAGCCCGGACGGGAGATCGGACAGCTCAAAAGCGCCATCAAGGACGCCATCCTCGACGGGGTGATACCCAACGAGCACGATGCCGCGCGCCGCTTCATGCTGGAACGTGCCCGGGCAATGGGGCTGGCGCCGGTGGAATAAGTGCCGTTCGCCGCACTTTTTTTCCCTATCTCTTTGTCAATCTGATTATTCTTCTCACCTTTGCGCGGAATAATCAACTAAATGACTCGGATAACCACCTTCCCCGCCACCGGCTGCCCGCTGCCTGCCTCCCACTCCCTTGCGGCGAGAGGAAGGGTTGATTTTACCCCCCCCCCCCATTACATTTATTAACATCCTTGCGGATATATTCACATGTTCGGGACGCGATGCTTCGCGCCCCGCGAAGTCGTGTGCCCGTATATCAACCCACTAATCCATTAATTAATCACTCTCTAAAACAAGTATGAAAATGAAGAAGAGCATTTATCGAAAGCCCTCCGTCGACGGCATCCCGGTGGAGAACGAAGGCGTGATGGCTGCCAGTGTTGACAACATCGCTCCCGG
>JAISGR010000091.1 GCA_031262995.1 Prevotellaceae bacterium
GCGAGGAAGGCTTCGTACATGGCGTCGAGGTTGCCGTTCTCGAGGTTGACACCCAGCAGTTCGAGGCGGTTCTTGAGTGCGGCGCGTCCGCTGCGGGCAGTCAGCACGATGGAGCTGTCGTCGATGCCTACGTCGTGTGGATTCATGATTTCGTAGGTCTGCACGTTCTTGAGCACGCCGTCCTGGTGGATGCCCGACGAGTGGGCGAAGGCATTGCGTCCCACCACTGCCTTGTTGGGTTGCACCGGCATGTTCATCAGGCTCGATACCAGGCGGCTGGTGGGGTAAATCTTCTGCGTGTTGATGTTGGTCTCGATGCGGATGTCGTTGTGGCACTTGATAATCATGGCAACCTCCTCGAGTGCGGTGTTGCCGGCGCGTTCGCCGATGCCGTTGATGGTGACCTCCACCTGTCGGGCGCCGTTGAGTATGCCTGCCATGGTGTTGGCGGTTGCCATGCCCAGGTCGTTGTGGCAATGGGTGGAGAGGATGGCTTTGTCGATGCCGTCGACATGCTCCATGAGGTAGCGGATCTTGCGTCCGTATTCGTCGGGCAGGCAGTAGCCGGTGGTGTCGGGGATGTTGACCACCGTGGCGCCGGCTTTAATCACCGCTTCGACCACGCGGGCGAGGTATTCGTTGTCGGTACGTCCGGCATCTTCGGCATAGAACTCTACCTCTTCCACATGGCGTCGGGCATACTTCACGCAAGCCACGGCACGTTGCAGAATCTCCTCGCGGGTGGAGTTGAACTTGTAGCGGATGTGTGCATCGGAGGTGCCGATACCGGTGTGGATGCGCTTGTGCCTGGCATATTGCAACGCTTGCGCCGCCACGTCGATGTCTTTCTCTACCGCCCGGGTCAGGGCACAGATGACCGGCCACGTGACAGCCTTCGAAATCTCTATCACCGAATTGAAGTCGCCCGGACTGGATACGGGAAACCCTGCTTCGATAACGTCTACTCCCAAAGCCTCCAGAGCCTTGGCTACCTGAATCTTCTCCACGGTGTTCAGCTGACAACCGGGAACCTGCTCGCCGTCGCGCAGCGTAGTGTCGAAAATAAATAATCGCTCGTTCATAAAACTTTGTTGTTTAAAAAAGAAAAGCCTCTCTCACCGTGAAGTGAGAAAGGCTTCTGTTTTGTATGGGGTTTGACTTCTTACAGCTACATCCTACGCACACAGCACTCACTTCCGTCGGGAGATTCCGATAGAATCAGCAAGCTGCTTAGTAGGATGTTGATAATCTGTTGCATCGTTGTTGTTTAAAAGAACGGCGCAAAGGTATGGATAATCTGACAACGTGCAAGTGAATCGTCGGCTTTTTGTAGAAATAAGATAGCTTTTTTGTAGAAGTGGCTTCGTACTGTCAACTCTTCTAAGAAAGATTAATTTATACCGACGGGTATTCGCACTTCGATATAAACGGCTATCTTTGTGGCGTTTTTATTCATATATACTAATATATAACAGCGAAAAATGGCACAAGAAGACGTTTTTAAGAAGATTGTATCCCATTGCAAAGAGTATGGATTTGTGTTCCCTTCGAGTGAGATTTATGATGGTCTCGCAGCGGTGTACGACTACGGGCAGATGGGTGTAGAACTGAAAAACAACATTAAGCAATATTGGTGGCAGAGCATGGTGCTGTTGCACGAGAATATCGTCGGCATCGATTCTGCCATATTTATGCACCCCACCATCTGGAAAGCCAGCGGGCATGTGGATGCGTTCAACGACCCTTTGATAGACAACCGCGATTCCAAGAAACGATACCGTGCCGACGTATTGATAGAGGAACAACTCGCCAAATACGACGACAAGATAGATAAGGAGGTGGCAAAAGCTGCCAAGCGCTTTGGCGACGCCTTCGACGAAGCACAGTTCCGCGCAACCAACGCCCGCGTGCTGGAGCAGCAAGCCAAACGCGATGCCCTGCACGAACGTTACAGCCAGGCGATGAATGCCAATGACCTGACCGAACTCCGACAGATCATTCTCGACGAAGAAATCGTATGCCCCGTCAGCGGTACACGCAACTGGACGGAGGTACGGCAGTTCAACCTGATGTTCAGTACCGAGATGGGCAGCACCGCCGACGGCGCGCTGAAGGTGTACCTCCGCCCCGAAACGGCACAGGGCATCTTCGTGAACTACCTCACCGTGCAGAAGACCGGACGCATGAAGATTCCCTTCGGCATTGCCCAGATAGGCAAAGCTTTCCGCAACGAGATAGTAGCCCGCCAGTTTATCTTCCGCAAGCGTGAGTTCGAGCAGATGGAGATGCAGTTCTTTGTACGCCCCGGCACCGAGTTGGAGTGGTTCGACAAGTGGAAGCAGATTCGGCTGAAATGGCACAAGGCACTGGGCTTCGGCGACGACCACTACCGCTTCCACGACCACGACAAGCTGGCGCACTATGCCAATGCGGCGACCGACATAGAGTTCCTCATGCCCTTCGGGTTCAAGGAGGTGGAGGGCATACACAGCCGTACCAACTTCGACCTCTCCCAGCACGAGCAATACTCGGGCAAAAGCATCAAATACTTCGACCCCGAACTGAACGAATCGTACACGCCGTATGTGATTGAAACCAGCATCGGTGTTGACCGTACCTTCCTCAGCGTGATGTCGGCTTCGTACTGCGAAGAGCAACTGCCCGGTGGCGAAAGCCGCGTGGTGCTGAAGCTGCCTGCCGCACTGGCGCCCGTCAAACTGGCTGTGCTGCCGTTAGTCAAGAAGGACGGACTGCCCGAGAAGGCGCGCGAAATCATCGACAGCCTCAAGTTCCATTTCCATTGCCAATACGACGAGAAGGACAGCATCGGCAAACGCTACCGCCGGCAAGATGCCATCGGAACGCCCTACTGTGTCACCGTCGACCACCAAACGCTGGAGGACAACTGTGTCACCCTGCGCAACCGCGACACCATGGCGCAGGAGCGCGTAGCCATCGGCGACCTCTACGGCATCATTGCCGACCGCGTAAGTATCACCTCCTTACTCCAAACAATCCAATCATGATGAAAAAGAAACTTTTACCGGTTGTTCTGCCCGCAGCTTGCTTGCTCCTCGCTTCCCTGTTTGCCTCCTGTCAGGAGGTGAAAGAAGAGGACAAGTACGGCAACTGGCAGGCACGCAACACCGCATACGTTGACTCACTGAAGAGAGAACTGGCGTCCGCCCCCGAGGTGGCAACGGTGGAGCAGGCGGCTGCCATGAATATCGGTCAGCTGTATGCCATCCGCGACCTGTATGCAGGCACGGACAAGACGGAGACATATATCTATTGTAAGAAGCTCCTTGCCAATCCCGACGGCGTACGTCCGCTCTATACCTCGACCGTAAAGACCTATTATTACGGTACGCTCATCACGGGTGATTCGTTCGACGGCAACTTCAAGGGATACAGCCTGCTCGACAACGGTACCCTCTCGGCTACCGACCCCGACAAATCGCCCACCAATTACAACACGCCGATAACCTTCGCGGTCAATGGCGTGATCACGGGTTGGACTACCGCCTTGCAATACATGCGTCAAGGGGAGCGTTGGATGTTGTACATCCCCTACCAGAGCGCTTACGGCAAGTCGGGCAGCAGCCTCATCCCCGGCTATTCGACGTTGGGATTTGACGTCATACTGGATGCGGTAACGGAATAGATTGACTGAGAATAGATTGACTGAGAATTGATTGATTGAGAGGACGTTTGACGGACATTAACCATTCCCGATAACGTCCTCTTCTTTTTTTGCCTGTTCGGGCGCCGTCGGCTCGGGGCGGCTGTTGGGGTCGAGTGGATTGAAGTAATAGATGCCGAAGCGGTCGAGGAAGCGCAGGAGGTGGGGCAGCCGCTGCATGAAGAGCGTCACCTCTTTGTGTGCGGGCAGTGTCCAGGCTGCTTCTGCCAGCGCCGCAAGCCGGGGAAACGTCATGAAGTCGAGGCGGCGTGCGTCGGCAACACGTTCCGTCCAGAGCGACAGCTGCATGCCGAGTATCTGCTGCTCGTGCCCGCCGATGAGGGCGGTTACCCTGCTGTCCGGAAACTGATACACCGTTTCGAGGGTGTTGTAACCGTTCCACACCCTGCCCACCTTGTGCGCACCGAACTGAATGAAGTCGGCATACAGCGGTCGGCGCGGGGTGAGTATGACGCGGTAGCCCTTCTCTAAAGCCAGCTTCAGCTGTTCGGGCTTGTCGTGTCGCCACCACATCACCACGGCTTTGTCGGCAGGCACGCCGGCATCGACCAGTTCGTCCCAGCCAATCACCGTTTTCCCTCTCGAAGCAACCATGTCGCTTACGCGGCGCACGAAGTAGTGCTCCAGCCCTTTCTCGTCACCCAGCTGATGGGTGCGGATGAACTGCTGAATCTCGGGGTCGGTAAACCAGCTCCGATTGCCGTAGTGTACCTCGTCGCCGCCGATGTGGATGAACGGGGCGGGGAAGAGCGCCACCAATTCGTCCAGCACGTCGCCGATGAACCGGTAGGTTGCCTCACGGGCAGGATGGAAGGTAAATCCCGCCCATCGACCTTCGCCGCCGCCCGACAGTTCGGGATAGGCGCGGCAGACGGCAGTGGCGTGTCCGGGCATGTCGAACTCGGGCACCACGAGGATGTGGCGTTCAGCGGCGTACGCCACAATCTCCCGAATCTCTTGTTGCGTATAAAAGGCGGCAGGCGCCTGCGGGTCGTGCCAGTTGCCCACGGCGCCGATTTGCGTCAGTTTGGGGTATTTCTTTATCTCGATGCGCCATCCCTGTTCGTCGGTGAGGTGCCAGTGGAATACGCTCAGGTGGAGCGACGCCATGATGTCCAAGTATTGCTTCACCTTCTCCTTGCCGAAGAAGTGGCGGCTCTCGTCGAGCATGAAGCCGCGCCACCCGTAGCGGGGAGCATCTTCGATGCGGCAGCAACGGATGCGTCCGTTGACCGACGCCCGTTCCAGCTGCCCGAGCAGGGTACGGGCGCGATAGAGTCCGGCAGGGGTGAAGGCTTGCAGCACGATGCTGTCGGGGCGTACGGTGAGGGTGTAGCGCTCGTCAGCAAATGGCTTGCCGGCGTTGTCGGAGGGGCTGCTGACCGGCAGGGGCATCAGTCGCTCCGCGATACAACTGCGGGTGGTGTCGTTCAGCAGAAAAGTCTCCTTGTCGGCACGATATTGCTGCGGCATGGGAAACAGCGCCTGTGCCTGCAACCGGCAGGCAAGGAAACAGGCGAGGCAGCAGGAGAGCATGAGGATGGCAAAAGGTCGTTTCATACTTTCGGCACACCCTCTTGTTAGATTGCAGATAATCGGGGAGGGGGCGATTGTCATTCGTTGTTGTCGAGCGACTCTACATAATCCCATTCGCCTTGTACAACGAACAGAATCTCTTCCGGGTCGAACGTTCCCATCTCATCTTTGCGCGATTGCTCTACGATGTATGCTGCTATCTGCTCCAGGTCTATCTCGACGGTACCATCACTGTCGGGTTCTGCTTCCAGCATCCCGCTTTCGGTATAGTAGTCGTCCATCAAGTCGAGAAAGTAATAGAGTTCCTCATCGGAGAACTTCCCTTTCAGCTCTTGCGGCAGGCTGTTTTTGATATAGGCAACCGTTTTTTCGGTATCAATATCGTCTTGTATGAAATCTTCTTCTTGCAACATAGCGCTGTTTTTACTTGAGGAGTGAATCAATCTTTTCGATATAGGCAGATTTACTGGTTGAGCCGACCTGCTTGTCCACCAGCTTGCCGTCCTTAAAGAAGAGAACGGTGGGGATGTTACGGATGCCGAACTTGGCAGCTGCGTCGTCGTTGTCGTCAACGTTGCACTTGCCGATAAGCACCTTGCCTTCGTATTCGTCAGCCAGTTCTTTGATGATGGGAGCAACCATTCTACACGGACCGCACCACGGCGCCCAGAAGTCAATAACAAGAGGTTTACCCTCGGAAAGAAGTTGCTCGTAATTGCTGTTTGTAATTTCTAATTCCATAATATAAGTTGTTTTAATGCATGTCTCAGTGCCGTCCCTGTGTTAATGGTCAGTACCGTCTAATGCTTTTGTTTTTTTGAATGCGCAAAGATATATATTTTTGGTTATTACACAGAATAGCGTTTTAATTTATATTTTCTATCTGCCGATAGTCTTGCTACTGTTTGCACAGGTTCGCTGCTACTGTTTGCACAGGTTCGCTGCTACCGGTTGCACAGGTTCGCTGCTACCGGTTGCACAGGATCACTGCTACCGGTTGCACAGGTTCACTGCTAACGGTTGCACAGGTTCGTCGCTACCGGTGGCGCGGGTGTTGTGCCGAAAGTTTACACTGCCACTTGTCCGGGGATGTGCGGATAAGGGTTGTAGTTTATCAGTTCGAAGTCTTCGTAATGGAAGTCGAAGATGCTCTTCACGTCGGGGTTGATGGTCATCTGCGGCAGCGGTCGGGGTTGGCGGGTGAGTTGCAGCTTCACCTGCTCGAGGTGGTTGAGGTAGATGTGGGCATCGCCGAGGGTGTGTACAAAGTCACCGGCTTTGAGTCCGGTTACCTGTGCCATCATTTGCAGCAGCAAGGCGTAGGAAGCGATGTTGAACGGCACGCCGAGGAAGATGTCGGCGCTTCGCTGGTAGAGTTGCAGGCTCAGTCTGCCGGCTGCCACATAGAACTGAAAGAAGGCGTGGCAGGGTGGGAGGTTCATGTGCTTCAGGTCGCCCACGTTCCAGGCGCTGACGATGATGCGTCGCGAGTCGGGATTGTTGCGGATGGTGTTGACCGCTTCGCTGATTTGGTCGATCACACCTCCGTCGCAGTCGTGCCACGAGCGCCACTGGTAGCCGTAGATATGTCCCAGGTCACCGTTCCGGTCTGCCCATTCGTTCCAGATGCGCACGCCGTGGTCTTGCAGGTATTTCACGTTGGTGTCGCCTTGCAGGAACCACAACAGCTCGTAGATGATGGATTTGAGGTGCAGCTTCTTGGTGGTCAGGCAGGGGAATCCGTCGTCCATGTTGAAGCGCATCTGGTGTCCGAAGATACTGACGGTGCCGGTTCCCGTGCGGTCTTCTTTGCGTATGCCCTCGGTCAGTACGCGATTGAGGAGGTCTAAATATTGTTTCATGGGGTATGTTATGCTGGTTTATAAAAATGGTGTCATCAGGTTGCCCACCCATCCTACGAACTTCTTCCACCTGGAGCGTTGCTTCCACACTTCGGGCGTGAGCAGGGTGCTGTTTTCTTTGTCGCGTTCGAACATTCGGTTGAGTCGACCGGTGGTGGTGGCGTCGAAGATGAAGGCGTTGGTTTCGTAGTCGTAACGCAGGCTGCGGCTGTCCAGATTGGCAGTGCCGACGGTGCAGAAGCTGTGGTCTACCATCATGATTTTGGAGTGGTGGAACCCGCCGTTGAAGAGGTACACTTTGGCTCCTTTCTTCATCAGCTGGTGCACTACGTGGAAAGAGGCGTCGGGTGTAAAGGGGATGTCGGAGACGGAGGGTATCATGATTTCTACTTCCGTTCCCCGCTTGAGCGCGGCTTTCAGCGCTTTGCGGATGGATTTGGTGGGAACGAAGTAGGGGTTGACGATCTGTATGTTCTCGCGTGCGGCATGGATGGCGGCAGTGTAGATATGGCTGATGGAGCGGGGTGTTTCTCCCGGTGTGCGGTCTACGATGGCTACGGCTTCGGTCAGGCTGTCGGGGTATTGGGGGATGGACGGGAAGAACTCGGGTCCGCCGATATGCTGACCGGTCTCTCTGTTCCACATGGTCAGGAAGATGCCTTGCAGGTAGCGCACCGCATCCCCTTCGATGCGGACATGGATGTCGTGCCACTGCCCTACCTTGGGCAGTCCGTGGATGTAGTAGTCGGCAATGTTCATGCCGCCCGTGTAGCCTACTTGTCCGTCGATGACGACAATTTTCCGGTGGTCGCGGTGCATGATGTGGTTGAGGTAGGGGAAGTTGATCGGGTCGAACTTGACAATCTCGATGCCTCGTTCGCGGATGCGTTTCAGGTGACTTTTCTTCAACGGTTTGTTGTTCGACATGTTGCCGAAGGCATCGAACATGGCGCGTACCTTCACGCCCTCTTTTACCTTCTCTGCCAGCAGATCGAACAGCGCATTGGCGATGGAGTCGTTGCGGAAATTGAAATATTCCAGGTGAATGTGATGACGGGCGCGCCTCACCTCCCTGAAGAGGTCGACAAACTTATCGTGCCCGTTCATGAGCGGGGTTACTACGTTGTTGCGGGTAACCGGAATCTGTTGCTTCTTCAGGTAGTCGAATACCAAAGAATCACTGCTTTCCTGTGCATGCAGCGTTCCGGCAAGAATAAGTAGAAGAACAATATGAAAGATGCTACGTATCAATATTTAAAGCGCTGTTATCTGAGTACGAACGGTGTACCGGCAGGTACAAACCGCCTGTTGTCCTGTTGCCACTGATAAACGATAGCCTGACGGACATGAGGTAATAACGTGTCGGCAGCCTCTTTGTTCATGTAGTCGGGGGTGCTGAGGGTGAAGGTCAGTGCCGGTGTGTCGGTGTCGAAAGAGGCTTTCAGCAGTAGCATGTCGGCTTGACGTACCGCGTCGCGCAGGGCATAATCGGCGGTGTCGGCAGGCAGGGTCAGGAAGTCGTTCAACACGGGCGGGGTGATGAATTGACCGGCGGGTAACTCCTTCCATTGGTCGGTGTAAAAGCGTATCCGGCTGTCGCAAGCCGGCGCGCAGGCGGTGGTGATGACGGAGATGACGGAGGTGCTGTCGCTTGTTGCTAACAACCTGAGCTGCCACGTGGAGGTAGGGGTGAGGTTGATGTGGATGTCGTTGGCGGTGAGGCGGGTCATTTCCGACTTTTGGTTGAGGCGATTGGTGACTTCGGCTTTCATTTGACTCTCCAGAAAGTCGATACAATCTGCCCGGTTCACCGCAGTGAGTAGCGGACAGATGCTGTCGGGCATATTGATAAATACCGTCTTAGCCTCTTGGGCATGCAGCGATAGTGCGGCAAAGAGGCATGACAGGAGATATAATTTCTTCATGTGAGGGGAGGTAAATAGAAGGGATAGCTTCTTTATTCGTGCAGCATGTTACACATCTCTTCCAAGTATTTCTTGTCTGTCTCGTCGAAGTTATCGGGCTTCTCACTGTCGATGTCGAGCACACCCCACACCTGTCCGTTCTTGCCGAACAGCGGTACTACAATCTCCGACCGCGAGGCAAAGTTACAGGCAATGTGTCCGGGAAAGGCATTCACATCGGGTACGATAATCGTCTCTGCACGTTCCCACGCCGTGCCGCATACGCCGCTTCCCTTGTGGATGCGCGTGCAGGCTATCGGTCCCTGAAAGGTACTCAGGATCAACTCTTCGCCCCTGACGAGGTAGAATCCGACCCACAGGAAGCGAAAGGTTTCATTCAGTGCAGCTGCGAGGTTGGCAAGGTTCGCCATCAGGATGGTTTCGTTTGCCATCAGGTTTTTAACTTGAGGAAGCAAGGTACTGTATTTTTCTTCTTTGGTACCGCTGGAGATGTGTAGATGTTCTGCCATACTTGTTGAGTATTACGTTGTTATGAGGCGCAAATATGCGTACAATCTGTGGAACAACAAAAGTTTTTGTGATTATTTGGCAAAAGTTTAGAGGTTGGCAGCCAAGAACTTTCGCACCTTGTCGACCTCCATACCGCGTCGTCGGGCATAATCCTGCAACTGGTCTTCTCCTATTTTCCCGACCATGAAGTAGCGTGAGGCGGGATGTCCCAACATCAATCCGCACACGGAGGCATGCGGGTGCATGGCGCCGTTCTCGGTAAAGGTGATGCCTATCTCTTCGACGGGCAGCAGTTGGTGAAGCAGGAAATTGACCGACTGGTCGGGCAGGGAGGGGTAGCCCACTGCGGGGCGGATGCCCCGGTATTTCTCCTTCAGCAGTTCTTGGGGTGACAGCTGTTCGTCGGGTGCATACCCCCATGCTTCCCGTCGTACATATTCGTGCATCTTCTCGGTTCCCGCCTCTGCCAGTCGGTCTGCCAGGCTTTGTGTCATCAGTTTGCGGTAAGGGTCGTCGGCACAGCATTGTCCGGATCCGGTGGGACAGCATTGTCCGGCTTCGGCGGGGCAGGTCACGGCGAATACGCCTATGGTGTCGGGGTGTCCGCTGCTTAGCGGTCGTACAAAGTCGCTCAGGCAGAGGTAGGGGCTGCCGTCGGCG
>JAISGR010000160.1 GCA_031262995.1 Prevotellaceae bacterium
TATGGAAATAGCAAAAACGACAAAGGTGATTTTGTAATCACCACCGAACAGCATTCCTCAAAAATAAAACAGTCATCC
Organism: Prevotellaceae bacterium; assembly: GCA_031262995.1. Lineage (GTDB taxonomy): Bacteria > Bacteroidota > Bacteroidia > Bacteroidales > Bacteroidaceae > Bacteroides. The sequence continues at coordinate 79 of JAISGR010000160.1, forward strand.
CCCTCTAAAGCCGCACGTGCGGCTTTAGAGGGGGATGACTGTTTTATGACATTCGCGTCAAAAGAGGACGCGTATAAGCTTATTCTGCGGTTTTGTTCTCTCGCTTATCCCGGATAGTGAAGTATATTACACTTATCGCTGAAATAAGGATAGCGATTCCGCCCATGATAAGAAATCCTATTTCATTTCCGTTCATATTTAACTCCTTTCTTTGTTGTTTCGCAAAAGGATAATTCCTCCTACAAAAGTTGATACGACTATTAATCCTGCCACAACGTATAGCCATGTGACCTGCATTTCGTTAAAAGTGGCTGATAGGATAACCGCAGTTAACACATACTTCGATATGTCCAACAACCATTTAGCCAATTCTTCTTTCATGTCTCTCTTATTCATTTAACATTCTAATTAACAGGCGCAAAGGAAACAATAATATTTAAGGTATGCAAATTTGAAGAAGATTTGACGCCTTAATACCGTACCTCAGAACAGACTGCGATGCTGTTTCAGCTCCTTGACTAACGCTGCCTCTTTCCCGTCGGTCAATCGATTGAGCAGGGCATGAAACGCATCGCCATGGTTCATGACCAGCGTATGTGCCAGTTCGTGCAACAGTACGTAGTCGATGAGGTGGTCGGGCAGCAGTAACAGGTAGCACGACAGGTTGATGGTCTGTCTGCCCGAACAGCTACCCCATCGTCCGGTGGCGGTGTTGATCTTTACGCTCCGGTAGGGCAGGTTGTGTTGTTGCGACAGTTGATGCAGGCGCGGCGGCAATATCAGCTGTGCGTTGCGTCGCAATGCCTCTATGATGACTTTCCGCAGCCATGCCTGCAAATCGGAGTTGTCGAAACGGACATCGGGCGGACAGAGAATCGTCGTCGCGCCTTGTTCTGAGCGCGACAGGAAACGGTTGTGCCCGCCCCGGACAAGGCGCAGCTTAAAATACTTTGCATCGACCCGATAATCCAAGTCTATCAACGTCTGCCGCTGCACAACCTGCGCACGCCGTTCGCGCAGACGGAGACGCAACTGCTCCAATGCTTGCTTTATCTCTGTCGACGAGGTACGCGGCGGGACAGTAACAGCGACGTTCTGCCCATCCTTACCGATGCGGAAAATGATGCGCCGGGCATGTGCATGGGCATGTATCACGACGCTGCCAAACTCCGGGTCTTCGAAGGTTCTGTCGACAGAAGGGCTGTTCATATTGAGAGAGGTTGATGCGAGAGCTGTTTCATAACGCGCTCTGTTTAAAATGATTGCGCAAAGATAACGCAAATCGCCCAATCAAAGCGGCGCTCCTTGCGGAAAACGCCACTTCTACTCGGCGATTCATCCGATTGTCGGAAGAGAATACGCCAAAATCGGACTAGGGTCGTAGTCCAGAGGTGGACTAGGGTCGTAGTCCAGAGGTGGACTAGGTCGTAGTCCAGAGGCGGACTAGGTCGTAGTCCAGAGGTGGACTAGGTCGTAGTCCAGAGAGGGGCTGACACACCTTCTAATTCCTGAACACCAGTCCGTCGCCCCCGGCATCTACCGTAATGGGCTGACTGCGGTCGACATCCTGTGCCAACAGCTTCTTCGACAAGTCGTTCAGCAGATAGTGCTGGATGGCACGCTTCACGGGACGGGCGCCAAACTCGGGGTCATAACCCACCTGTGTGAGGAAGGTCATCGCAGCATCGGTCAGCTGCAACGTCACGCCGTTGCCGGCAAGCATGTGCTGTACACCGGTTATTTGCAACTGCACAATCTGCTTGATTTCATCCTCGGTGAGCGGCAGGAACATGATGGTCTCATCAATACGGTTCAGAAACTCCGGGCGGATGCTCTTCTTGAGCATCTCCATCACTGCGCGTTTGGTATCCTCGACCAATCGCTCCTTGTTGTCGGGGCGAAGCTGCTCCATCTGACTTTGGATGTAGCTGCTTCCCAGGTTCGACGTCATGATGATGATGGTATTCTTGAAGTTGACCACCCTGCCCTTGTTGTCGGTCAGCCTGCCGTCGTCGAGCACTTGCAGCAAGATGTTGAACACATCGGGATGTGCCTTTTCTATCTCGTCGAACAGCACGACGGAGTAAGGTTTGCGGCGGATGGCTTCGGTGAGCTGACCGCCTTCGTCATAGCCTACATATCCCGGAGGCGCTCCCACCAACCTCGACACGCTGTGCTTCTCCTGATACTCACTCATGTCGATACGGGTCATCATCGACTCGTCGTCGAACAGGAACTCCGCCAGCGCCTTTGCCAGCTCGGTCTTGCCCACACCGGTAGTGCCCAGGAAGATGAACGAACCGATTGGTCGCTTGGGGTCTTGCAAGCCGGCACGACTGCGCCGCACGGCATCGGCTACCGCCTGAATGGCTTCGTCCTGTCCCACCACCCGCTTGTGCAGTTCGTCTTCCAGGTGCAGGAGTTTGTCCTTCTCGCTTTGCAGCATCTTGTTGACCGGTATGCCCGTCCAGCGCGACACCACGTCGGCACTGTCTTCGGCATCGACCTCTTCCTTAATCATGGCTTTGTCGCCCTGCATGGCGTGCAGTTGTTGCTGCGTCTCCTCAATCTCCCCGTTCAGCGCTTGAAGCTTGCCGTAGCGTATCTCAGCCACCCTTCCGTAGTCGCCTTCGCGTTCAGCCTTGTCGGCTTCAAACTTCAGGTTCTCAATCTCCACCTTGTTCTGCTGAATCTTGTTGACCAGTGTCTGCTCGCTCTGCCACTTGGCTTTGTAGGATTGCTCCTGCTCCTTGAGTTCCGCCAGCTCCTTGCCGATCAGCTCCAGCTTGGGCACGTCGTTTTCGCGTTTGATGGCTTCGCGTTCAATCTCGAGTTGCTTTATCTTGCGCGAAATCTCGTCCAGCTCCTCGGGCACGGAATCAATCTCCATGCGCAGTTTGGCAGCCGCCTCATCCATCAGGTCGATGGCTTTGTCGGGCAGGAAGCGGTCGGTGATGTACCGGTTGCTCAGCTCCACAGCCGCGATGATGGCATCGTCTTTGATGCGCACGTGGTGATGGTTTTCGTAGCGCTCCTTCAATCCCCGCAGGATGGAGATGCTGCTCAGCGTATCCGGCTCGTTGACCGTCACGATTTGGAACCGACGTTCCAGCGCCTTGTCCTTTTCGAAATACTTCTGATACTCGTCGAGCGTAGTGGCGCCGATGCTGCGCAGTTCGCCGCGTGCCAGTGCCGGCTTCAGGATGTTGGCGGCATCCATGGCGCCTTCGCCCTTGCCTGCGCCGACCAGCGTATGTATCTCGGCGATGAAGAGGATGATGTCTCCGTCGGATTGCTTCACTTCGTTGATGACCGATTTCAACCGTTCCTCAAACTCGCCCTTATACTTGGCGCCTGCCACGAGCGCTCCCATATCGAGCGAATAGACCTGTTTGTTCTTCAGGTTCTCGGGCACATCGCCGCGCAGGATGCGGTTGGCAAGTCCCTCCACGATGGCAGTCTTACCGGTACCCGGTTCGCCGATCAGGATAGGGTTGTTCTTGGTTCGCCGACTCAATATCTGCAACACGCGCCGGATCTCCTCATCGCGTCCGATCACCGGGTCGAGCTTGCCGTTGCGTGCCGCCTCGTTCAGGTTGACGGCATACTTCTCGAGCGCTTGATAGGTGTCTTCGCTCGATGGCGAAGTAACGCGTCCGCCCTTGCGCAGTTCGTTGATGGCTTCGCGCAGCTCGCGTTCGGTCATGCCGGCATCTTTCAGGATGGTCGATGCGGTGCTCTTCACGGCGAGCGATGCCAACAGCAGATGCTCCAGCGACACGAACTCATCGTTCATCTCCTTGCTGTAAGCGGTGGCTTTCTGAAACAGTTCGTTCGTTTCACGGCTCAGGTAGGGTTCGCCGCCCGATACTTTGGGGAGCGAGTCGGTCTGCTTGCTGAGTATGGTAGCCAACTGGCTGCCATTGATACCCAACTTCTGGAAGATGAAGTTGACGACGTTCTCGCCCGCCTTCATCACCCCTTGCAGCACGTGCACCGGCTCTATCGCCTGTTGCCCGCTACTGCTTGCCAGATTCAGTGCTTCCTGCACTGCCTCTTGCGCTTTAATGGTAAAGTTGTTGAAGTTCATATTGTTATATGCGATTTTTTTATACTGATTGTTTTACCTGACAGGACACAAAAGCGTTGCCACAAGCGGAAACGCGACAAAAAGACAGGCAACAGCCGCAAAACAAAGACAGAATGGCTGCCGGCTCAATGGGACAACGAACCATTCCCAATGGGAGTAACAGCCTGTCCCGTTAGCGTAAGCGCTACGCTACCCTATCGAATCGCGTTCGTTACGAACCAAGTTGCATGGCGTTGCTGCTATGCCACGGCTGCTGCCCCACCTTGTCGGCGCAAAGGCATGACAAGGCGTGCCGAAGCAGCGCACTTTGCAACCGTTTGCACCATTCCCCCTTATAACTTATGAATCTGTCACTTGCACAGAAGGTACGGGGAATGTACCTTTGGCGGCATAATCCATAAAACTTGATACCGAAATGCGAAAAGTATACTCCCTCATTACGCTTTGCCTGCTTGCGGTGTGCGCTTTGCAGGCACAAGGTACCATCACAACCGTTCCCGCTTCGCCGGATGCGGACAAAGAACTGACCATTACCTTTACTGCCGCCACCGGGTCGCCGTTGTACAGTGCTTCGGGCGGAACAGCCGAGAAAGTCTATCTCTATGCGGGGGTTGTCAGCGGCAGCGACTGGTATGGTTGCCCTCCCACCTGGGGAAATACCGATACACGCTTTCTCACCGAAAAGAGAGCTGCCAATACCTGGAGCATCACCCTGTCGCCCACGGTACGCGAGTGGTTCGTAGCCAACAACAACGGTTACGACTCCTCCACAATGATTACCCGGTTGGGCATCATCTTCCATGCCGGCGACAAGAAAGGATTGCCGAACGACTACTTCATCACCGTCACCGACAACAACACCGATATCTTCACCCCCAAGGCTATCGACAAGGCTGCCCGACCTGCCGGCACGCAGGAGGGCATCAATGTGACCGGCAACAGCAGCGCCACCTTTGTGCTTTACGACAAAGACAAGGCAGGCAACCGACACGATTACGCTTATCTGGTGGGCGACTTCAACAACTGGACTTTGAGTAACGACTGGCAGATGAAATTGGACGAGACAACCGGCTGCTGGTGGTACACCGTCGACGGGCTGGAGGCTGCGAAAGAGTATGCTTTCCAATACTACGTAGGCAACCCTTCGGACGGATGGATCAAGATAGCCGACCCGTACAGCACGAAAGTGTTGAGCGGAGACGATGGCTCCATACCCTCCTCTACCTATCCCGACAAGACGCCTTATCCTGCCAAAGGTTCCGGATATGTCTCGTGCTTCAAGCTAAAAGAAGAGGCATACAACTGGCAAGTGACGGATTTCAAGATAACCGATCGGGACAACCTGATTATCTACGAGCTGTTGCTGCGCGACTTCTCCGCCACCAAAGACCTGAACGGTGCGCTGGAGCACTTGGACTACCTCCAGACATTGGGTGTGAATGCCATCGAGCTGATGCCGTGTCAGGAGTTTGGCGGCAACAACAGTTGGGGCTACAACCCCTGCTTCTACTTCGCCATGGACAAAGCCTACGGCACACAACAGCGTTACAAGGAGTTTATCGACATCTGTCACCGGCGGGGCATTGCCGTCTTGCTCGATGTGGTGTATAATCAGGCGACCGACGATATGCCTTTCTGCCGGCTCTTCTGGGATGCAGCCAACAATCGTCCGGCGGCGGTCAATCCGTGGTTCAACGTGTCGGCTCCCCACCCTTACGGCGTGTTCAATGACTGGAATCACGAATCGGCACTGACACGGGCATACATCAAACGCAACCTCCAATACCTGCTGACGGAATATAGATTCGACGGTTTCCGCTTCGACCTGACCAAGGGATTCACCAATACCGCATCGAACGAGAACAGCGTGAACAACTACGATGCCAAGCGCGTGGCTGTGCTGAAAGAGTATCATGCCGCCATGAAAGCTGTCAATCCCCATGCGGTAATGATATGCGAACACTTTGTCGAGAGCGAAACCAACGATTTGATAGCCGACGGCATGGCGGTGTGGAACAACCTGAACTATGCTTACTGTCAGGCTGCCATGGGTTACTCATCGGACAGCAACTTCGGCGGACTGTATAACAAGTCGCGCATCGGCGGATTGATCGGCTATATGGAAAGCCACGACGAAGAGCGCACGGGCTTTAAGGCATGGAAATGGGGAGTGGCAGGCGTACAGAGCGGAAACAGCAACGGAGCAAGTCCGGCAGTGGGCACCAACACCAACCTCTCCGTGCGTACCCAACGCCTCGCCACCAATGCTGCCTTCTTCCTCACCGTGCCCGGTCCGAAGATGATCTGGCAATTCGGTGAGTTGGGCTACGACTTCTCCATCAACAACAACAGCAACGGCACGGCTTACGATGCCGGCGGCGCCTACCGCACCGACCCCAAGCCGTTGCATTGGGACTATGCGGACAACACCGACCGCATGTATCTCTACGGCATCTACGCCTCACTGATGGATTTGCGCAGGGACTACCCCGAGCTGTTTGCCGCGAACGCCACATTCAGCTGGAAGGTGGGAGTCGGTAACTGGGCAAACGGACGCACCTTGAGCACCACCTCTGCCGACGGCAAGTCGCTGGTGGTTGTCGGCAACTACAACACGGAGAGCAGCAATATCAGCACCCCTTTCCCATCGACCGGCACCTGGTATGAATGGCTGGCAGACAATGCCGAGTTACCGGTCGGCGGACAGTTGCAAGACATCAGCGTGCCGGCTCACGGTTTCCGCCTCTTCACCAACTTCCGCCCTGCCACCACCGGCATAGAGGAGGTGACTCCCGATGCCGACCGCACCGCTGCCGTCTACTACAACCCCAACATGGACGAGCTGGTAATTCGCTCCGGCGAAGCACGCCGCGTCGAGATATATGCCGTCAGTGGCATGTTGGTGCAGATGCAGACCCGCTGTTCGTCGGTCGGCTTGTCGGCATTGCCCGCGGGAATCTATCTGGCGAAAGTCATGCTGCCCGACGGCACGACAGCCGTCTGCAAGTTTGCGAGATAAGTCACACTGTACGATATGCTTAAAACGATAAAAGGGTGAGATGCTGTCGGCATCTCACCCTTTTATGAATAAAAACGAACCCGTACGGGAAAACCTCACGACTTCTTCTTGCGGTCTCCGTAACGGCTCATGAACTTGTCTACACGACCGGCAGTATCTACCAGCTTCGACTTGCCTGTATAGAAGGGGTGCGAAGTGTTCGAGATTTCAAGCTTCACCAGCGGGTAGGTTTCGCCTTCAAATTCAATGGTCTCGCGGGTGTTAACCGTAGAGCGCGACAAGAACACATCACCGTTGGACATGTCTTTGAATACCACGGGGCGATAGTTCTTAGGATGAATATCTGCTTTCATTTCCTTATCTGTTTTTGATTTATATTCGGTACTATTTGGTATAAATAGTGTAATGGTCTCTATTTGAGCGGGCAAAGATAATGCTTTTTCATTAAACAGCGCAAAAAGAACAAAAAAAGTTCAAGCATGCCGTGAGTGCTCATCCCGAGCCGGTTATCAGCAGTGTTTTGTCCCTATGAGTGAAGTCTTTTGTCTCAATGAGCAGAGTATCTTGTCTCTATGAGTGAAGTCTTTTGTCCTAATGAGTGGAGCATCTTGTTCCTATATATCAAGAGGGCGCATCGTTTTGATACGCCCTCCTTTCTTTGTTAGACCAAGCAAGCTACACCTTATTATTATCGGGTAGACTTCAATGCTTCATCGAGGTCAATGCCCAGTGCACGGGCTACGCCGGCACCGTAGGCAGGGTCGGCTTGGTAGCAGTGGCGTGTGTGGCGTTGTTTGATGAAGAGTTCGGAATCAGCCATGGCGCGGGCGGTATTCTCGCACGTCACCTGTTGCTCTTCGGCAGGCATGAGGCGGAAGAGGTCGCCGGGCTGCGAATAGTAATCGTCGTCGAACTCGCGTTCAATGTAGTTATACACATCGCCGCGTGCCTTCAAGGGCGGTTCCTTCGTTTCGGGCGACTCCTGCCATTCTCCGTAGCTGTTGGGTTCGTATCCCAGGGTGCCGCCGTAGTTGTCGTCGGTGCGCATGGCGCCGTCGCGGTGATAGGCGTGGAACGGACAGCGGGGACGGTTCACCGGAATCAGCTCGTGGTTCACTCCCAAGCGGTAGCGCTGGGCATCGCCGTAAGAGAAGAGGCGTCCCTGCAACATCTTGTCGGGCGACAAGCCGATGCCTTCGACCAAGTTCTGCGGATTGAAAGCTGCCTGCTCCACCTCGGCAAAGTAGTTCTCCGGATTGCGGTTCAGCTCGAGCACACCGACGTCGATGAGCGGGAAATCCTTGTGCGACCATACCTTTGTCAGGTCGAAGGGGTTGATGCGGTAGTTATCGGCTTCCTCCTCGGTCATGAGCTGAATCTTGAAGTTCCAGCGGGGGAAGTCTCCGCGTTCGATGCTCTCGTAGAGGTCGCGCTGGTGCGATTCGCGGTCTTTGGCAACGATGGCTTCGGCTTCGGCATCGGTCAGGTTCTTGATGCCCTGTTGCGTCTTGAGGTGGAACTTCACCCAGATGCGTTGATTCTCGGCATTGAGGAAGCTGTAGGTGTGACTGCCGTAGCCGTTCATGTGGCGATAAGAGTAGGGCAATCCGCGCGGACTCATGGTGATGGTGACCTGATGCAGGGCTTCGGGCAGCAGTGTCCAGAAGTCCCAGTTGCTATTGGCGCTGCGCATGTTGGTACGCGGGTCGCGCTTGATGGCGTGATTCAAGTCGGGAAATTTCAGCGGGTCGCGCAGGAAGAAGACGGGGGTGTTGTTGCCCACCAAGTCCCAGTTGCCGGCTTCGGTGTAGAACTTGATGGCGAATCCGCGGATGTCGCGTTCGGCATCCGCGGCGCCGCGCTCGCCTGCTACGGTAGAGAAGCGCACAAAGCAGTCGGTCTGCTTACCCACTTGGCTAAAGATAGCGGCGCGGGTGTACTTGGTGATGTCGTGGGTAACGGTGAAGGTGCCGTAAGCGCCCGATCCTTTGGCGTGCATGCGGCGTTCGGGAATCACTTCGCGGTCGAAGTGTGCCAGTTTCTCAATCAGCCAAGGGTCTTGCATCATTACCGGACCGCGTTGTCCGGCGGTCTGTGTGTTCTGATTATCGGCTACGGGACGACCATTGGCATTGGTCAGTTTCTTTGAATCCATAGGTGTGTTCCTCCTTGTTTTTAGTTAGTAAATAATGATTAGACAGAAATTCGTTGATAATCAACAACAAGAGAGCGATAAAGGTTTTCCTGAAAGGTAAGAATGAGATACGTGAATAATTACTACTTTTGCCGTGTTGTTTCCTAACCCCTGTTGAACCATGTCATTAAATATCACCGAACAGCCCTCCCTTTACGACGCTCTGGAGCAGAAATCCGTCCGCGAAGTACTGGAGGAAATCAACACCGAAGACCAAAAGGTGGCGCTTGCCGTGCGCAAAGCCATTCCCCGGATAGAACAGTTGGTCACGCTGATTGTGCCGCGCATGAAGCGGGGCGGACGCATCTTCTACATCGGTGCAGGCACCAGCGGACGGCTGGGCGTGCTGGATGCTTCGGAGATTCCCCCCACCTTCGGCATGCCGCCCACCTTGGTCATCGGACTGATTGCCGGCGGAGACACCGCCCTGCGTAACCCGGTCGAAGGCGCCGAAGACAACCCCCGCCGCGGCTGGGAGGAGCTGGTACACCGCAACGTCACCGCCCTCGACACCGTGATAGGCATTGCCGCCTCGGGCACCACTCCCTACGTGGTGGGCGCCCTGCATACCGCCCGCGAACACGGCATCCTCACCGCCTGCATCACCAGCAATCCCAACACGCCGATGGCTGCCGAAGCCGACATCGCCATCGAGATGATCGTAGGACCGGAATATGTCACGGGCAGCTCGCGCATGAAGTCGGGTACCGGGCAGAAGATGATTCTCAACATGATCTCCACCTCCGTCATGATACAGCTCGGGCGGGTGAAGGGCAACCGGATGGTGAATATGCAGCTGACCAACCAAAAGCTCATCGACCGGGGCACCCGCATGATTGTCGACGAGCTGGGACTCGACTACGGCAAAGCCAAAGCGCTGCTCTTGCTGCACGGCTCGGTGAAGGAGGCGGTGGAAGCATACAAAGGAACATAACACCTCATGAGCGAACTCAAACAACGCACCACCCGCGGACTTCTCTGGGGCGGCATCAGCAACGGCGCACAGCAGCTGATGAACTTCCTCTTCGGCATCGTACTGGCGCGGCTGCTCAATGCCGACGACTACGGCACCGTGGGCATGCTTGCCATCTTTACCGCCCTGGCAGGTACCCTGCAAGACAGCGGCTTCACCGTCGCCCTTGCCAACCGGCGGGAGGTGAAGCACGAAGACTACAACGCCGTGTTCTGGTTCAGCACCCTCGTGGGGGTGACGCTCTACCTCATCCTGTTCTGCTGCGCGCCGCTCATCGCCCGCTTCTTTCACAAGCCCGAGCTGACGTGGCTGTCGCGCTACGTCTTTCTGGGCTTCCTCATTGCCAGTATGGGTACGGCACAGCACGCCTATCTGTTTCGCAACCTCATGGTGAAGCAGAAGGCGCTGTCGCAGATTCCGGCGCTTGTCGCAGCAGGCAGCGTGGGCGTGTGGATGGCATGGCGCGGCATGAGCTACTGGGGACTGGCAACGCAGACGCTGGTGTTCATCGCGCTGACCAACCTCTCCTTCTGGTACTACTCGCCGTGGCGACCGAGCCTGAAGATCGACTTCCGTCCGTTGCGCTCCATGTTCGGGTTCGGCAGCAAGCTGTTGGTAACGAACCTCTTCAACCAGCTCAACGGCAACCTGCTCTCCGCCCTGCTGGGCAGGCTCTTCACGAGCGCCGACGTGGGACACTACACGCAGGCATCCAAGTGGAACACACAGGCGTTCGCCTTCATCAACGGCATGATAGGCAGCGTGGCGCAGCCGGTGTTGGCAGAGGTAAGCCACGATGCCGCCCGCCAGTGCGCCGTCTTCCGGAAGATGTTGCGCTTCGCCTCGTTCCTCTCGTTTCCGGTGATGCTGGGGCTGGCGCTGACGGCGCGCGAGTTTATCGTCATCACCGTGACCGACAAGTGGTTGCCCTGTGTGCCGCTGTTGCAGATGCTGTGCGTATGGGGCGCGTTTGTGCCCGTCACAACGCTCTATACCAACCTGCTGCTGAGCAAGGGGCGGTCGAACATCTACATGTGGAACATCATGGCGCAATGCGTGCTGCAACTGGCAGTGATGCTGGCAAGCTACCGCTACGGCATACAGGCGATGGTCGGGCTGTTTGTCGCGGTCAATGTGGGATGGCTGCCGGTGTGGCACCACTTCGTAGCCCGCGAGATACGACTGCCCTTGCGGCATGTCCTGAAAGATGTGCTCCCCTTCGCACTCCTCGCGGTGGCAACGATGGGCATCGCCTACCTCTGCACACGCTCCCTGACGAATATCTACCTACTCTTTGCCGGCAAGGTGGCGGTAGCGGCAGCGGTCTACCTGCTGCTGATGCGTGTGAGCAACGCCGTCATCTTCAGGGAGACGATGCAGTACCTGCGCAAAAGGAGATAACCGTTAATGAAGGTCATTAATACCCGTAAATGAAACTCATTTAGCCCCGTTAATGAAGGTCATTTAGCCTCGTAAATGAAACTCATTTAGCCCCGTAAATGAAAGTCATTGATAGCCGTATCCGCCCATGTTACATTTGCATCCGTTAGATTGTCATCAGTGTAGAAATTATGGAACAAAAAGAGTTTAAAGAGCAGGTGCCGCCGCTGCGTTCCCCATTGAAGGTGAGCGTGCTCATGCTGACCTACAACCAGGAACGCTACGTTGCCCAAGCCATCCGCAGCGTGCTGGCGCAGCAGACCGACTTCGCCTTCGAGCTGGTCATCGGCAACGATGCCAGCACCGACCGCACGGGTGAGATTTGTGCCCGCCTGGCAGCCGATTGCCCCGACCGCATCGTGCTCATCGACCGTCCGCAGAACGTGGGACTGGCGCAGAACTTCGTCGATACCTATCACCACCTGCGGGGGCAGTATGTTGCCATCTGCGAGGGCGACGACTACTGGCTCAGCCGACACAAGCTGCAACGACAGGTGGCGTGGCTCGATGCGCATCCCGACTATGCCATCTGCTTCCACCGCGTGGTCAACTACTATGAAGAGAACCGCACCAAGAGCCTCAGCAACGGCGGGCAGCAACGCGACACCGACATCCTCGACCTGGCGCGGGGCAACTACATCACCAACGTATCGGCGCTGTTCCGCCGCGGCGTGTTCGGAGCGCTGCCCGACTGGTTTGCACAGGTCAGCACGTACGACTATCCGCTGCACCTGCTCACCGCCCAATACGGACGCATCCACTACATGCGACGCCCCATGGCTGTCTACCGCCAGCGCGCCCATGCCATCTGGAGCCAAGCCGCGGCAGCAAAGAAACGCGACATCTCTCTGAGCGTACGGCAGCAGTTGATGACCTACTTCCGTGAACGGCGCCCCGACGTCTGCGCCCTGTTACAACAGTCGTGCGAACAGATACGGAAGAACTACGCACCCGACCGCGTCCATGCAAAGCCCTCCTTCACCAAGCGGGTGAGGAGGGCTTTGAGTGCGATTCGGGCAGCGGTGTCGCGGCTGGTGCCGGTGCGGGGGATATAGCCGACGGACATGTCGGCGATGCGCGGTTACCGCTTCATCCAGTAGTGTCGTTCCTCGTCGGAGAACTTCTCTATGGCGTAGCGCAACATGGTGCGGGGCATCACCCGGCTGTGCTTTTCCAGGAATTGTATCAGCAGCTCCTTGTCGCGCTTGCCCACCTCGCGCAACATCCATCCCGTCGATTTGTGCATCAGGTCGTGCTTATGCCCCAACAGCCGCTCGGCGAGCGCAAGGGTGTCGAGATACTCGCCTCTTTTTATCAGCGTGTAGGTAGAGACGACAGCGATGCGCTGCTCCCATAACAAGCTGCTCTCCACCAGTTGATACAGCAGGTCGCGCGGCTTGTCGAGCAGGTACTCGCCCACGATGCCGGGTGCCGACAGGTCGACCAAGTCCCAGTTGTTGATGCGGGAGGTGTTCGCCAGATAGAGGGTTACGATCTGCTCCCTCTCCCCCTCATCGCTCTTCCTGAAACGTTCGACCAGCATCAGCAGGGCACACAGGCGACACTCGTGCCACCGGCTTTGCAGCAATTCGGTCACGACGCCGAGCGGTTCGGCTTTGTGTTGCTTGGCGACCGTGCGCGTGTGGGGAACAACCACTCCCAGGAAGTGGTCACCCTCGCCATAGCCGCCCTTGCCAGTCTTGAAGAAGCGGGGAAGATACGCCCGTTTCACCGGGTCGATGTAGTGTTCCAACGCTTGTTGGATGAGTGCAGCTTGCTGTTTCATGTCGTCTTCATTGTAAATTCGCATCCGCAATAGGGCTGGTTATAGAACGCATATTCGCGCAGCAGTTCGTTGCGTCGCTCCTGCAACCCGCCTTTCCGCCAGTTCTGCTCCCAGAAGGTGACGGAGGGATATGGCGCGGCAGCTTGCCGTCCGGCTTCGTTGATTTGGTCTAACCGCTTCCAGCGCGAAGCGGCAAGCGTGGTGGTGAACAGGGTGAAGCCGTGTGAAGCCGCATAGCGGGCAGCCTCGGTGAGGCGGAGCAGGAAGCATTGCAGGCAACGGTTGCCGCGTTCGGGTTCGTGCTCCAGCCCCGCGATGCCGGCACGCCAGCCAGCATGGTCGTAGTCGGCATCGACAAAGTCGAGGCGGAGACTTTCGACAAACCGGATGGCTTCGGCTTTGCGCGTTTCATACTCTTCGCGCGGATAGATATTCGGATTGTAATAATAGACGGTGGGACGGATGTCGTTAGCCAGCATACATTCAATGACGGCAGACGAGCAAGGAGCGCAACAGCTGTGCAGCAACACACTGCGTTCGGCGTGGGGAGGGGTCAGTCGGAGCATAACGGACACAAAAGTATCACTTCGTGAGAGAGTTGCCAAAAGATATGCTTACTTTTGCGAAAAATTGGGACGGGCACTCCCGTCCGCCTATTAAACCCGACAATCGTTATGGTATTGAACTACATCTGGATCGCTTTCTTTGTGATTGCTTTCATCGTGGCGCTGGGCAAGCTGCTCTTCCTGGGCGACATGGAGATATTTACCGAGCTGGTCAACTCCACCTTCTCGTCGTCGAAGTCGGCTTTCGAGATTTCGCTGGGCATGACGGGACTGTTGGCGCTCTGGTTAGGCATCATGAAGATTGGCGAGCGGAGCGGCATGATAGAAGCGCTGTCGCGCTGGCTCAGTCCGCTGTTCTGCCGCCTGTTCCCCGACATTCCGAAGGGACATCCTGCCATGGGAAGCATCTTCATGAACCTCTCTGCCAATATGCTGGGATTGGACAATGCGGCTACCCCGCTCGGGCTGAAAGCGATGAAGCAGCTACAGGAGTTGAATCCGCAGAAAGACACTGCCACCAATCCGATGATTATGTTTCTGGTCATCAATACCTCGGGGCTGATACTGATTCCCATCAGCATCATGATGTACCGGGCGCAGCTGGGAGCGGCACAGCCCACCGACATCTTCATTCCGGTGCTGCTCACCACGACCGTTTCGACGGTGGCAGGCATTGCTGCCGTCAGCATCTCGCAACACATCAACCTGTTTTGCAAGCCTGTCCTGATACTGGCGGGTGGCATCGCCCTCTTCTTTGCCGCACTCATGACGCTCTTTGTCGCTATCGGTCGCGACGGCATCGGCGCCTATTCCACCCTGACAGCCAATGTGATACTCTTCAGTATCATCCTGCTCTTCATCCTTTGGGGGGTGTGGAAGAAGATAAATGTCTACGATGCCTTTGTGGAGGGAGCCAAAGAGGGCTTCACCACGGCTGTGCGCATCATTCCCTATCTGGTGGCTTTTCTGGTAGGCATTGCGGTGTTCCGCGCTTCGGGTGCGATGGATTTGCTGGTCGGCGGCATCGGCTGGCTGGTCGGACTGACGGGATTGGACACCTCTTTTGTCGGCGCCCTCCCCACTGCCCTGATGAAATCGCTGAGCGGCAGCGGCGCCAACGGCTTGATGATAGATACCATGCGCGAGTACGGCGCCGATTCATTCGTGGGGCGGATGAGCTGTGTGGCGCGCGGCGCCTCCGACACTACCTTTTATATCCTGGCGGTCTACTTCGGCAGTGTGGGCATCACCAAGACCCGCAACGCCGTGACCTGCGGATTGATAGCCGACGGGGCGGGCATCATTGCCGCTATCCTCATCAGCTACCTTTTCTTCTTTTGAACGAGCATGAACAATTCAAGACTTATATGATCACTTATCAGACTGAAGGCACCCGGATGCCTGCCATCAAACGACGCGAAACGACCGCATGGATCAAATCCGTTGCCGCCTCCTACGGCAAAACGATTGGCGAAATCGCCTATATCTTCTGCAACGACGAGAAGATGCTCGAGGTGAACCGCCAATACTTGCAGCACGACTATTTCACCGACATCATCACCTTCGACTATTGCGAGGGCAACCGCCTCAGCGGCGACCTCTTCATCAGCCTCGACACCGTGCACACCAACGCCGACCTCTTCGGGAAGGTGTACGACGAGGAGCTGCACCGCGTCATCATTCACGGCATTCTCCACCTCTGCGGCATCGACGACAAAGCTGAAGGTGCACGCGCTGTGATGGAAGCGGCTGAGAACAGGGCGTTGGGGATGCGGTGAGGATGGATCTGCCTTATCGGACGCTTTTCCCTTTCAAATACTCAAACCCGAAGCGGCAGCGCAGACACTCTTTGCGGTCGCAGTAGTTCTTCCGGAGTTGCAGCAGGGCTTGCGAATCGGCGGCGGTAGAGACCGACAGTCCGACGGCTGACCACGCCCGTGTGATGTGGTTGTCTTCGGCATGCAGCTGCTCCGGAAAGCGTGCGGCGCGTTCGCACAGGGCATTGTCGGCTTTGTGCAGACCGTAGGCATAGAGAAACGGGATGACGGTATTGATGATGATCAGCTCCAGCGCCTTGCTGCCGGTTCGCTTGGGGCGTTGAACCGAGGATTTGCGGAAGTTGAAGTGGGTCTCCCAATAGGGCGAGGTGGAGGTGGCAAAGATCTTCTTCACCGCGTCGAGCGTATCGGCTTCCATCACCCGCGAGAAGAGCGACTGTTCGGTGTGGTAAAGGTGTGCCAGCTGTGCCAGCCGCACGTGGGGGAAGTTGCCCGGTCGCAGGCGGAGGAATTGCCACGGTGCGGTGGCGGCAGCCGCGGTGAGGTCGAACTTGCGTTGCAGGTAACGGAACTCCCGCTGCAACGCGCAGTAGTAATCGTCGGCAGCAGTGGCGGCATCCTGTTCCTCGAGCAGCCCTGCCTGTCCGAAGAAGAAGGCTTCGACCTGAAGCAGGTTGTCGCGATGCTTGTCGATGGCACGGAAGGGAAGTCTGCCTGCCCACCCCTCGAAGGCATCGCCGTTCAGCCCGAAGCCGAAGTTGCGTGCCAGCGTGACGAAGAAGACATCCTCCCAATTGTACTGATAACGCGCCAATCGCTCGGTGATGAGCTGCGTCTTCTGTTCCAACCGCTCCGTCTGCAAAGCCGACAGCCAGGAGTGAACGGTGAGTGGGGGCAGCGTGGGGAGGATGGCGTAGCAGGGGGGATAAGCCTCGGTGCGGCGCAGCTCGTCGTAGTTGCGGCGGATGGCGTCGGGACAGGAGAGTTGCATCTGCGGAACAGCTCCGCCGTTGGCGCGCATCACCTCACAGTCTATCGTCTCGGCAATGTGCAGGATGACGTTGTTGTAGGCGTCGTCGCGTTGGTGTCCGTGGCGGAACCAGTCGGATGCGCGGGTATGAATCTCCACATTGCCCACCCAGAGGGTGCCGCCTATCTTCAGTTTGGCGTTGAAGAAGTCGGGACCGGCATGGATGTTGCGCAGTCCCGGGTCTATCACTTCTACGGGTTCGCCGAGGGTTGTTTGCAGGGGTTGCAGCGGAAACAGCTTGTGCTTCCAGACATAGTACAACAATTGCTCCATCTAAATATTTGTTTATTAGGTTATTATTATATCAAAGTCTATCATTGGATACAGGTACCCGGAGGCACACCCGACAAAGCCGCCTGTCCCGAGTCATTGGACAGCCTGTCCAGAGTCTTTGGACAAGCTTGTCCCGAGACGTTGGACAGGCTGTCCAACGACTCGGGACAAGGCGGCTCAAAACCATGCGTTATATCGTTTCCCGTAGATGCTGTTTATCCACAGCGCAAAGAATCGGTCGGAGACAGAGTAGGTCTTGTTGACCACCGTAATAATGTCTTTCTCCAGCAGCTTGCATACGGCAGACTGCACGGAACTGGTAGAAAGAAGTTTATGCTGTTTGATAAACTTGGCAGAAGTGATTCCGGTAACTTCTCCTTCGCGGGCAATGGCATAGAGCACCTCTTTTTGTCGCTCGGGAATACCAGACAGTATTTCCCGGAAGATAGTATCATTGTAGGCTATCAGGTTGTCGATGGCGTTGTACAGCATGTCGAGCGTACAGGTTTCTCCGGGAGGAGTATCGGCAAAGGCTTCGTTGAACGTCTTCTGAATATAGAACGTATGTCCCTTGAACAATTGATACACCCGGTCGATAAGCTCCTTTTCGATAAAACGTCCGGCGGTATTGAAGTGTCGGGCGATAAAGGGTACATATATGTCTTGAGTAATGGCATTCAGTTCCAGTATGTCGGCGCTGCGATAAAATGGTCGGGCGGTAGAGAGAAACATCTCCTGAATGATGTGTCGCTCGCTTCCGGCAAAGATGAAATAGCAGTTCGTCAGCTGCTGAATATGGGTGCGCAGCAGTGCTTCGATGTTTTTTTCGGGATACTTGGCTATCTGCTGAAATTCATCAATGGCGACGATACAGGGCTTGTCGGCAGTAGAAAGGCACCTGAATATCTCCTCCAGCGTATATTCCGGACGGTCGATGTCTCCCAATTCAATGCTGAAAGAGGGCAGGTTGCTGATGGGGTCGAAGCCAAACTTCCCGTTGACAGACTTCAAGGTCTGAACGAAGAGTTGTGCCATCTTCCTGCTACGGGGCAAGAGTGTCTCATAGATCTCTCTGCCTAACAGATAGGTAAACTCTTTCAGGCTCGTTGAATGTAAAATGTCTACAAAGAAAGTGTAATACTCTTCTTTGACAGCAGGTTTCTCAAAGCAAAATCGGATAAGTCCCGTCTTCCCCATACGCCGGGGCGAGATGATGACAAGATTGTTGCGGTTGGTCAGGGTCTTCACTACTCTTGCTGCTTCCTGCACGCGGTCGCAGAAGTAGTCAGGCTCTATCTTGCCTGTTACGACAAACGGATTAATCTCTTTGGGCATGATGTAAATAATTGATTGGCAGCAAAGGTAATGCTTTTATCCAAATCGGATTATGTGAATCGCATAAACATCACCGCCGACTGGTTTTTGGTCGGCGTCACAACCTCTTCAACACATACTCCGCCAGGTAGCAGCCGAACACGGCGGGCATGTAGCTCACCGTTCCGCAGGTCGATTTCTTGTTGCGTTCGTTGTCGACGGTCACGATGGCTTGGGGGTTGGCTTGTTCGGTGCTGAACACGACGGGCAGCTTGCGGCGGACGCCCATCTTTTGCAGTTGCTTGCGCACGGCTTTGCTCAGTCCGCAGTGGTAGGTGTCGCCGATGTCGGCAAAGCGCACCTGGGTGATGTCGCTCTTGGCGCCGGCGCCCATGCTGGAGACGATGCGCAGCTTGCGGCGCAATGCCCCGGCGATGAGGTGGCACTTGGGCGCGATGGTGTCGATGGCGTCGACGATGAAGTCGTAGGGCGCGGCATCGAGCAGTGCGGGGATGTTGTCGTCTTTGAGGTAGATGGGGCAGACGGTCAGTCGGATCGCCGGATTGATGTCGCGGAAGCGGGCTGCCAGTATCTCTGCCTTGGGCTGCCCGATGGTGGAGTGCAGCGCGGGCAGTTGGCGGTTGATGTTGGAGGGCTGCACGGTGTCGGCATCCACCAGCGTGAGGTGTCCCACGCCGGCGCGGCAGAGCATCTCGGCGGCGTAGGCGCCCACGCCGCCCACACCTGTAACCAGCACATGCGCCTGTTGCAGGCGCGTCATTTTCTCTTCGCCGAACAGCAGTTCGGTGCGTTGTTGCCAGGGTTCCATCACTTGTTCTTTCTGTTGTCGGGGTTAGTCTTTCTTCAGCTGTCGGGTTATCCACCGTCCCACCTTCTCGTAGTGCGGCACTTCGTCTACACCGCGCGGGTTGGAGAACGAAATCAGGTCGTGCCCCTCGTTCAGGTCGTCGGGGTAGAGCACGATCAGGCTGTTGTTGGCGAAGTACTTACTAATCTGCGACGGCAGCTTCTCGAATGAGGCGTTGTAGGAGATGGAGCCGCGTCGGGCAGAGATAACGACCAGCAGGTGGTCGAAGTTGACCTTGCCGGTGAGGATGAGCAGGTCGTCCCAGTTGTCGAGCAGGGAGAAGTCGGTCTGTGTCTGTGCGTACCGTTTCCGCACCATCATCTTGAGCAACGGGGTAGTGTCGCTGTTGGCAAAGAAGTGCACGCGGCATCCCAGCGTGGCGCCTGTGCGGCAGAAGTGCCCCACCCATTTGGCAAATCCCATTTCGTATTCGGCTTTGGGCGGCACGGCGATGTTGATGCGCCGGATGGTGTTGATGGGCATCACGAACTTGGCGATCATGACCTGCCGGTGCAAGCCCTTCAGCAGGTTCTCCGCCAGCAGTCCGAAGAACGAGTCGACGATGTTCGACTTGCGGTGCAGCCCGATGATGACATCGGTCACGCCGTTCTCGCGGGCAGTATGTATGATGCCCGAAGCGATATTGAGGTCGTAGCGGCTGACCCGTTTGAGCGTCACGCCGGCAGAAGCGGTAATCTTGGCTGCCTGTTCGAGGAATCTCCTGCCGCGCGCCTCTGCCACATCCGAGCTGTTGCTGTCGTTGATGACGTTCAGCGCCAGCAGGTTGTCCTTCTGTTTGGGGTCGCGGACGAGCAACGCCAGGCTCATCAGGTCTTCGATGTTGTCGGGGTTGGCAATGGGGATGAGGATGCGTTCGGCTTGGGTGGCAGGCTTCACCTTTTCGGGCTGCGCTTCGAGCATCGCCAGCTTGCGGGCAGCCTGCTCCGTGACGAGTGAGCTGACGATGCACGTCACCAGAATGAGCAGCACCGTGCCGTTGAGCACATCTTCGTTGAGCAGGCGCGACCCGTCGGGCAGGATGATGCGGTAACCCACCAGCACGGCAGCCAGCGTAGCGGCGGCGCGGGCAGTGCTCAGTCCGTACATCAGGCGGCGTTCGGGGGCACCCATCTTATACATCTTCTGCACCATCCACACGGCGATCCATTTGCTGATCAGGGCTACGGCAATCATCACGCCTGCCACCTTCAGCGCATCGCCCGGACCGACAATGACGCGCACATTGATCAGCATCCCCACCCCAATCAGGAAGTAAGGGATGAAGAGCGCGTTACCCACAAACTCGAGGTGATTCATCAGCGGAGAGACGTGCGGAATGAGGCGGTTCAGCACCAATCCGGCAAGAAAAGCGCCCAGTATGCCCTCCATGCCCACCAGCTCCATCAGCCCGGCGCCCAGAAAGACCATGGCGAGTACGAAGATGAACTGCATCACATTGTCGTCGTAGCGGCGGAAGAACCACCGCCCGATGCGGGGAAAGAAGAATATGATCAGTCCGCCCAGCACCATCACCTTGACCAGCAACCACAGCCAGAACAGATTACCGGTCTCACCCTTGAACAGTCCGCTCACCACGGCAAGCACCAGCAGCGTCAGTGTGTCGGTCACCGCCGTGCTGCCCACTGCAATGCTGACGCTGCGCTGCCGCGACACGCCATACCGGATCACGATGGGGTAAGCCACCAGCGTGTGCGACGCATACATACTTGCCAGCAGCACCGAGGTGAGAAAGCCATACTTCAACACCGACATGTTGGTGAGCAACCCCAGCGCCATCGGCACCAGAAAGGTAAGCACACCCAGCACACCCACCTTGGCGCGGTTCTTCTTGAGGTCGCCCATGTCCATCTCCAACCCGGCAAGAAACATGATGTAGTAAAGCCCCACCTTGCCGAACAGCTCGAAGCTGGTGTCGCGTGAGAGCACATTGAATCCGTGCTCGCCAATGAGCACACCGGCGAGAATCATGCCGATGATGTGCGGAATGCGCAACTTGTTCAACAGCATGGGGGCGAACAGTATAATAAGGAGTACAAGGAGGAATATCCATGTAGGATCGGTAATCGGTAGCTGAAATGTATGCATGAGCCAGTCCATAACGTTGCTTATTAGGAGTTTCGTGTCGCGAATTAACGAAAAAGTTTTGAATCTATGTGTGGCAGTACGGCAATTTACCTAATTTTGCAGCCAATTTTTAGTAACTAAAATACAAGTAATAATGAAAGTAGCCATTGTCGGAGCAAGCGGAGCCGTAGGACAGGAGTTCCTGCGTGTGCTCGAGGAACGAAATTTTCCGCTGGACGAGTTAG
>JAISGR010000014.1 GCA_031262995.1 Prevotellaceae bacterium
AAAAATATCCGTCTGCAATCTGTCTGCATCTGTCTGCATCTGTCTGCATCCGTCTGCGAGTAACTTCCAACTCGCAGGCAGCGTTCGCGTTACATTATAATCCTGCTTGCGGGGGCGAATGCACAAAGAATGTATAACTTTGCACGCCAAAAACAACATAACAAGAAAGATGAAAATAGGAGATAAAGTACGCTTCCTCAACGACGTTGGCGGAGGCATCGTAAAAGGATTCCAAGGGAAAAATATCGTCTTGGTGGAAGACAGCGACGGATTCGACATCCCTACACCCATACACGAATGTGTAGTGATTGACACCAACGACTACAACTTCGAACGGCATGCGCCGAAGAAACCCGAACCTGCGACACCGGTAGTCGCAACGTCGGCTGTAGCCAAATCCGAACTGTCGGCTGTGACTAAGCCCGAGCTGCCGGCTTATCGTCCGCAGGAGATACGTGGCGGCGATGTGTTGAACGTGCTGCTGGCGTTCGTGCCCGAAGACATCAAGACGGTGAGCGGCGCTTCGCCGTTCGATGCCTACTTGGTGAACGACAGCAACTATTACCTTTATTACACTTACCTCTTTGCCGAGGGAAAGGCGTGGAGCGTCTGCTCGCACGGCGTGATAGCGCCTAACACCAAGCTGTTGCTCGAGACCTTCGACAAGACGGAGCTGAATGCACGCGAGCATGTGGCTGTGCAGTTACTGACGTTCAAGGACGGGCGTTCGTTTACCCTGAAGCCGGTGGTGAGCGTGGAGCTGCGCATCGACACGGTGAAGTTCTACAAGTTGCACACCTTTGTGGCGAATGATTTCTTCGAGATACCCGCCCTGCTGTACGATATTGTGAAGAACGACCTGCCTGCCAAACAGGTGTATGTCTCTGCCGAAGAGCTGCAAACGGCACTGTTGCAGCACAAAGACGACGGGCAGTCGGCAGGTAAGCCCAAGGTGTCGTCCGTCAGGAAGCGTCCCGACGGCAAGGGGAATGAAATTGTCGAAATAGACCTGCACATCGGCGAGCTGCTCGACGATACCCGCGGCATGAGCAACGGCGAGATACTGAACTATCAGCTCGATAAGTTCCGCTCCGTCATCGAACAATACAGAAACAAGCGCGAGCAGCGCATCGTCTTCATACACGGCAAGGGCGACGGCGTATTGCGGCGGGCATTGCTCGACGAGCTGAAACGGAAATATCCCGACTATCGTTATCAGGATGCTTCGTTTCGGGAATACGGATACGGTGCAACGATGGTGACGATTAAGTGAGCGCCGGCAATCACTATTATATGTTAAAGTCGTTGCGGACATTAAACCTCCTCATCTTCCATTCGTCTTAAGAGCAGTTTTGATAGGTACACAATATATAACAGAGAATGTTTCAATAGGTATTTACGATAAGCGTTATGGCATTGTATATGGATAACTCATAGAGACATGCATTGAATGGATTTACAGCTAACAATATGTATAACAATTAAAGAAAAAAAGAAATGAAGAAATTTGTTACAATGATGATGGCACTCCTCCTGATGGGAGGAATGGCGATGGCACAGCCCGGGGGTGGATTTATGGACCCGAAACAGATGACCGACCGGATGGTGGAGCAATATTCGCTCAACGACACCCAAAAGGCTAAGGTACTCGAGGCAACCACCGCTTTCGTTAAAGAGATGCAGACAATCTTCCCCCAAGACGGCGGATTTCCGCAGTTTACGGAAGAGCTGAGAACAAAAATGCAGAAAATTCAAGAAGGATACAGCAAGAAACTCCAAGGCATCCTGACCGCAGAGCAGTTCAAGGCTTACACCAAAGACCAGGAAGAGCTTCGCGCACGTATGCAGCAAATGAATTAGGTCGTTAGTACACAATGAGGTAAAAAGATCCGCCTTTGCTCGATGCGAAGGCAGGGATGATTTCACACGAGGACGGACGAAAGCAATTTCGTCCGTCTCTTTTTTGTCTGTTGATGCAATCCCGAGACGCGATTCCCGCTTTCTTCCCAAATTGTTGTCTATCTTTGTCGCAATGAATCGTTTATTTATGTCACCATGAATGGTTTACTTACGTCACCATGAAAGTCTTAATCATAGAAGATGAGAAGGAGTTGCGCAACACCATTCGCGATTCCCTCCTGAAAGAAAAGTTTGTCGTAGAGGTCGCCGAGAACTACTACACCGCCCTCAACAAGGTGAACGACTACGACTACGACTGCATCCTGCTCGACATCATGCTGCCGGGCGGCAGCGGATTGGATGTGCTGCGCGAACTGAAAAAGCTCCACCGCAGCGACAGCGTACTGATTCTCTCTGCCAAGGATTCGCTCGACGACAAGGTTGCCGGACTCGAACTCGGCGCCGACGACTACCTCACCAAGCCTTTCCACCTGGCTGAACTCCACGCACGGGTCAAGTCCATCATCCGCCGCCGACAGACAAGCGGTGACCTCTCCGTGCACATCGGCAACCTGCGCCTCTATCCCGACAAACGGCAGGTCGAGGTGAACGATGTGCCGCTGCAACTCAACCGCAAGGAGTTCGACCTGCTCTACTACTTCGCCGTCAACCCCAACCGCCTCATCAACAAGATGAGCCTGGCTGAATCGGTGTGGGGCGACAACATCGACCAGGCGGATTCGCTCGACTTCATCTACTCGCAAGTGAAGAACCTGCGCCGCAAGCTCAAACAAGCCGACGCCACCGTAGAGCTGAAAGCGGTCTACGGCTTCGGCTACAAACTCTCCGAACTATGATAGCAACCTTCCGAGCGATGACACCAACCCTCCAACCCTCCGAACCGTGAAACTGCTGAGCTATACCTACCGCAACCTCATGCTGTGGATGCTGCTGTTCATGTCGATATGGGGAGTGCTGTTCTACTACAGCATCCTCTACGAAGTGACCGACGAGACCGACGACACGCTGCGCAACGACAGCAACATCCTCATCAACAAAGCCCTGCACGACCCGAGCATCCTCGACACGTCGGAGTCACTGATGAGCTTCTACAGCTTCCGCCCCATCTCGGATGACGAAGCCGCATCGTATCGCACCCGCTTCTTCGACTCCACCGTCTACATCGAGATTGAGGATGAATACGAGCCGGTGCGCGTCATGCAGACCGTCTTCCTCACAAACGACGGGCAACACTACGAGCTGGAGCTGAAAATATCGACCTTGGAGCGCGACAACATGATTCGTGCCATCGTGGGCTACCTGATTGCGCTGTTTGTGCTCTTCATTGCCTGCACGCTGATAGGTACGCGGTTGGTGCTGCGCCACGTGTTCCGCCCCATGCACCGCCTGATGGAGTGGCTGCACCGCCTCGAACCCGGCAAGGAGGTGCCGCCGTTGGAGCGCGCGACCAACATCACGGAGTTTGTCCAGCTGTCGGATGCCGCCGTCGTGATGGGCAACCGCGCACACAAGGCTTATCGGGAGCAGAAGGAATTTATCGAGAATGCGTCGCACGAGTTGCAGACACCCCTCGCCATTGCCCGCGGCAAGGTGGAGCTGTTGGCAGAGAGTGACGGACTGACGGAGCTACAGCTGCGCGAGCTGGACGAGATATACGGCACGCTGGGACGGGCGGTCAGACTGAACAAGTCGCTTCTCCTCCTCACCCGCATCGAGAACGGACAATACGCCGAGACCGAAGCCGTCAACACCGATGCCCTTATCGACGAGCTGCTGCCCGACCTGCTCGACATCTATGCCGCCAAGCACATCCGGCTGACGCGCCTGCGGTCGGAAGAACAACCTTTCATCGTTCGCGGCAACCCGGCGCTCGTGCAGATACTCCTCTCCAACCTGCTCAAGAACGCCCTGCTCCACAACTGCGACGGCGGGGTGCTCTACATCGAGACCACCCGCACCTCACTCACCATCAAGAACACCGGGCAACAGGCGCTGGATGCCGACCGGCTGTTTCGCCGCTTCTACCGCGGCGCCAACAAGAGCGATTCGACCGGACTGGGACTTGCCATTGCCGGCAGCATCGCCGCGTCGACGGCGCTCGACTTGCAGTATCGCTGGGAAGAGGGAATGCACAGCTTCAGCCTAACCCGATTGCCCGCCTAAGGGTAGAATCTTTGTCAGCCTCGGAACAGAATCTTTGTCAGCCTCGGAACAGAATCTTTGTTAGCCTCGGAACAGAACTTTTGTTAGCCTCGGTACTAAACTTTAGTAAGCCTCGGTACTAAACTTTAGTAAGCCTCGGAACAGCTATGCGTTTATTGCTCCTCGTACACCACCTGCATCACCGTCTGCCCCACAGCCTGTAGCGTGGTGCGGTCGATGGCATCCATGTCGTCCTTCACCGTGTGCCAGTATTCGAAGAAGTCGCTGTACTCGCTGTACGGGACGATGTCGATGGTCGGTATGCCTGCATAGCGGTTGATAAAGAGGTGATCGTCGGTAACGAGTCCGCCTGTCCGGGCTACGAAGGTGTCGGCGTATCCCAACCGTGCGGCAGCCTGCCACACCTTCTTATTAATGGAAGAGGCGAACTCCTGCGAATAGCTTTCGTAGCGGAAGATTGCCCGCTTGCCCCCCACCATGTCGAGCAGGATGCCGAAGCGGGCGCGATAGCCCTGTACGTGCGGGTTGCGTGCCCAGTATTGTGCGCCCAGCCCCCAGTATTCCTCCCTGTGCATGCCGGTATAAGCCCGATGGGCGCCGTAGTCCTCGGCATCGACCAGCACGATGTCCACGCCGAGTGCGGGCTGCGACGTTTGCAGGTGACGGGCTATCTCGAGCAGCACGCCCACACCGCTGGCGCCGTCGTTGGCGCCGAGCACGGGGGTGTAGTGCTTCGTTGCGTCGGGGTCGGCATCAGCCCACGGGCGGCTGTCCCAGTGTGCAAAGAGGGCGATGCGTTTCTTCGCTTCGGGGCGGTAGGAGCCGATGATGTTACGCGCCTTGAGCATCGTGCCGTTGTAGGCAGGCAGGTTGACATGCTGGTTGGTCACCACGGCGCCGAAGGCGGCGAGCTTCTCTGCCAGGTAATTGCCGCACGCCACGTGTTCGGGCGTATTGGGCACCCGCGCACCGAAGTCCACCTGCTCCTTGACGTAGCGGTAGGCGCTGTCGGCATTGAAGAGAGGCACGTCGACGGTGGGTGTGTGGGTTGCTGCCGTGTTGTCGGCAGGTTTGCGGGCGCGGTTGCCGCATGCCATTGCGGCGAGCAGCGTTCCGCCCAGCAGGATGAGTAGGTATTTCCGATTCATGATAGATGATGTTTGATTCGAGATTCTTTCTTCTCCACCTCCAGCGTGACGCGGGCGCCGTTGATGAGCGGCAGGTTTTGCGTCACGTGTCCCACGGGGAAGTTGAAGCAGACGGGATAGGCGTACCCCTTGAGCAGCTCTGCCAGCGCGGCGTACAGCTCCTTGCCCAGCGAGAGGTTCTCTTCGTACTCGGTGAACTGTCCGATGATCAGTCCCGAGAGCTGCTCCAGCACGCCGCCCAGCTTCAGGTTATAGAACATGCGCTCCACGCTGTGCGGACGTTCGCCCACATCTTCGACAAAGAGGATGGTTCCCTGCGGCGGAATGTCGTAGGGCGTGCCCCTCAATCCGCAGAGCACTGCCAGGTTGCCGCCCCGCAGTATGCCCGTAGCCGTGCCCTGTCGGTTCAGCTTGTGGGTGGGGAGGGTGTAGCAGGGTGCGGTTTCGCCGAACAGCACCTCCCGCATCAGGCAGGTGGCAGGGTCGTCGGGCGCTTCGATGGCAAGGTGGCGCGCCATGGGGGCATGCAGGGAGGCAAACCCTTCGTGTTGCAACCGGTTGTGCAGGGCAGTGATGTCGCTGAATCCCACCAGCCACTTGGGGTGCTCGCCGAAGCGGGTGAAGTCGAGCCGGTCTATCAGGTGCACCGCGCCGTAACCGCCGCGGCTACAGAATATCAGTGCCGTCCGGTCGTCGTCGAGCACTGCCTGCAAGTCTTGCAGGCGTTGCTTCACCGTCCCGGCATACCAGCCGTACGACCCGCCTGCATGGGTAGCCGTGTGCACCTGTAACCCCCAGTGTCGGAGGCGTTGGCGCGCGCCTTTGAGGAATCCGGCATCTATCTTGCCCGACGGCGACACGATGACGGCGCGATCGCCTTTCTTTATATAGGGAGGGAATAATAAGCTGTCCATCATGGGGTTGGTTTCAAATACGGTGCAAATGTAGTTGAAATATCAATTGGAATATCTACCTTTGCGCACTTGTTTTACTTACCCCATCGATTATAAACAAATGAAACTGTTATTATTAGGCAGCGGTGGTCGCGAACATGCCCTTGCCTGGAAGATTGCCCGAAGCAATCGGGTAGATAGACTCTTCATCGCCCCCGGCAATGCCGGCACCTCTGCCGCAGGCACCAACGTAGCCATTGCCGCCACCGATTTCCCCGCCCTGAAAGCGTTCGCCCTGAGCGAACAGATAGATATGATTGTCGTAGGTCCCGAAGACCCGCTGGTGCAAGGCATCTACGACACCTTTGCCGCCGACCCTGCCACTGCGCACATCGCCGTCATCGGACCTACCGCCGCCGCCGCCCGCCTCGAAGGGAGCAAGGAGTTTGCCAAAGCCTTCATGCAGCGACACGGCATCCCCACCGCCCGCTACCTGAGCGTTACTGCCGACAACCTTGCCGACGGACTCGCCTTTCTCGAACAGCTCCCCGCCCCCTACGTACTGAAAGCCGACGGGCTGTGTGCCGGCAAGGGCGTGCTCATCCTCCCCACGCTCGACGAAGCCCGACACGAGCTGCAAGCGATGCTCGGCGGCATGTTCGGGCAAGCCAGCAGCACGGTGGTGATAGAAGAGTTCCTCAGCGGCATCGAATGCTCGGTCTTCGTGCTCACCGACAGCCGCCACTACAAGGTGCTGCCCGTTGCCAAGGATTACAAACGCATCGGCGAGGGCGACACCGGGCTGAACACCGGCGGCATGGGCAGCGTCAGCCCCGTTCCCTTTGCCGACGAGGTGTTTATGGAGAAGGTACGTACCCGCATCATCGAGCCGACCATCACCGGACTGCAACAGGAGCGGCTGCTCTACAAGGGCTTCATCTTCCTCGGGCTGATTAACGTAGGCGGTGAGCCGATGGTGATTGAGTACAACGTCCGCATGGGCGACCCCGAAACCGAAAGCGTGATGCTCCGCATCCAAAGCGACCTGGTCGAGCTGCTCGAGGGTGTACGCGACGGCAACTTGGACACCCAGACGCTTGTCGAAGATGCACGCACGGCAGCCTGTGTGATGCTCGTCAGCGGCGGATACCCCGAGGCGTACGGCAAAGGCTATCCCATCGAAGGACTCGACGAAGCCGCCCGCACCGGCAGCATCCTCTTCCATGCCGGCACCACCTCGAAAGAGGACGCCGTGGTGACCGCCGGCGGACGGGTACTGGCAGTCTGCTCCTACGGCTCCACACGCGAGGAGGCGCTTGCCAACAGTTACCGCGCTGCCGCACTCGTGCGGTTCGACAAACGATACTTCCGCCGCGACATCGGCTTCGACCTGTAAAGAGCACCCCGCTACCTGCATGAGTCACCAACGACTACAACACATCTTTGCTGCCGGACGCTATTCGCTGCCGGTAACCATTTTCCTGGCATTGGTCTGCTGGATTGTCGCCTTCATGCTGCTTCCCGACCGACCGTCGGGAGGAGAGTCGCTCGCCGGACTCCTGCTGTATGCCGCCACCGGCTATCTGCTCATCCTGCTCAACAATGCCTTTGCACTGATTCGTATCCGGATGTCGGTGCAGACCATGGTCTACTTCCTGCTGGTTGCCGCCTGCCCCGTGTTGCACCGATCGATACCCGAAGCGATGGCGGCGGCGCTCTATCTGCCGGCGCTGTTCATGCTGCTGTACAGCTATCAGAACAAGCATACCGCCGAACAGGCATGCTACACCTTCATGCTGCTGAGTGCGGGCAGCCTGTTCTATCCCCGCCTGATGCTCTTCATGCCGTTGTTCTGGGTGGGGCAGTACATGTTTCAGTCGCTGACCGCGAAGACATTCGTTGCCGGGTGTGTGGGCTGGCTGCTGCCTTACTGGTTCCTGCTGGCTTATGCCTATCTCACCGGCGACATGAGTCGCTTCACGGAGCCGTTCGGTGAGCTGGTAACGTTTCAGCCCGTGACCGAACGCGGCTTCTTGCCGTGGGAGGGAGCTACCCTGCTGTTCCTCTTCGTGCTGTTTGTGGTCAGCTCCATCCACAGCCTGACCAACGGCTTTCAGGACAAGATGCGCATCCACGTCTATCTGCAGTTCTTCGTGCTGACCACCCTATTCTTCTTCATCTATGTCTTGCTGCAACCGGCGCAGGCACTGCCGATGCTTCCCTTCCTGCTGATTAACGTCAGTGTGCTGACGGGACACTTCGTTGCGCAGTCCGACAGCCGCTCATCCAACTGCTTTGTGGTGGCGGTGCTGCTGCTGCTCTTTTCATTATTTGCATTCAACTTATGGACGCTTTTGTAGATACACTGATACGGTTGCTGACCGATTGGGGTTATCCGGGCTTGTTTGTCTCGGCGTTGCTGGCAGGCAGCATCGTGCCGTTCAGCTCCGAGCTGGTGATGGTGGCGCTGGTTCAGCTCGGGCTAAGCCCCGTGGGATGTATCATCGCTGCCACGCTGGGTAACACCGTGGGCGGTATGACCTGCTATTATATCGGCAGAATGGGCAAGATGGAGTGGATAGAACGCTACCTCCGGGTGAGGCACGACAAGTCGGAGCGTACACAGCGCTTCCTGCAAGGCAAAGGGTCGCTGATGGGCTTCTTTGCCTTCTTGCCTTTTGTGGGCGAAGCCATTGCCATTGCTCTGGGGCTGATGCGCAGCAACGTGTGGCTCACCACCCTCTCCATGTTCGTCGGCAAGCTGCTGCGTTATGCCGTGATGCTGCTGGCAATGGAAGGCGTGATAAGCAGTGCAACCGGAAAGTCGGCAGGTACACCTGCCGCCGCCGATAGCGACCAGTCGCTTCCCCTGATCACCGTCAGCATCGAGCCGTTGCGCTACTTTACCGAAGCGTTGGCAGGCAACCGCTTCAGCGTGACAAGCATGGTGCCCAAAGGGAGCGTGCCCGAATCCTACGACCCCACTCCCCGACAGCTCATCGCACTGTCGCGCAGCCGTGCCTACCTCACTGCCGGACACCTGCCCTTCGAACAGGCGTGGATGCAACGCTTCCGCGACAATGCCCCCGGATTGCTGCTCTTCGACACCTCGGCAGGCATTCCGCTGCTGGACAATGCGCCGCACAGCCATGCCGACGGAGACACACGCCACCGCCACGCCGTCGACCCGCACACGTGGAGTTCGACCGTCAATGCCCGGTATATCGTCGACAACATTGCCCGCGCGCTTGCCGCCCTCGACACCCTGCACCGCACCGAATACTTCCACCGGCGCGACAGCCTGCAACAACAGATTGCTGCCCTTGATACCCTCATCCGACAGCGGCTCGGACAGCCCGACACCCCCCGTGCCTTTATGATTTATCACCCGGCGCTTACCTACTTTGCCCGCGACTACGGACTGAAGCAGATACCCATCGAGGCGGACGGCAAAGAACCGTCGCCCACCCGGATGAAATGGATGATAGAGACTTGCCGCAAGGAGGGTGTGCGCGTCATCCTCGTTCAGCCGGAGTTCGACCGGAAGAATGCCGCCGCCATTGCCCGCGAAACAGGCGCCGGCATTGTTCCCGTCAATCCCCTCGCCTACGACTGGGCAGCGGAGATGCTGCACACCGCCGACGCGCTCTCGTCCGACAAACAGACAGACAGCCATGAACAGTAAACTGCTCGAGATAACCGGATTGTGCGCCGGATACGATGGTCGCACCGTGCTGCGCGACGTGAACCTCACCATCTACGAACGCGACTTTCTGGGCATCATCGGTCCCAACGGAGGCGGAAAGACCACCCTCATCAAGTGCATCCTCGGACTGCTCAAGCCCACTGCCGGACAAATAACCGGCACGTGCACCATCGGCTACCTGCCGCAATATACCACCATCGACAAGAAGTTCCCCATCAGCGTCGAAGAGGTCATCCTGTCGGGTCTCAGCTCGCAGAAGTCGCTCACCGCACGCTTTACCGCCGCCCAACGCGACAAGGCGCACAAGGTCATCGCCCGCATGGGGCTGGAAGGGATGGAGCGACGAGCCATCGGCGAACTGAGCGGCGGTCAGCGGCAACGCGCACTGCTGGGACGAGCCGTCATCTCCGACCCCCGCCTGATAGTACTCGACGAGCCGAGCACCTACATCGACAAGCACTTCGAAGCCCGCTTGTACGAACTGCTGGCAGAAATCAACCGCCACTGCGCCATCATCTTAGTGAGCCACGACATCGGCACCGTGCTGCAACAGGTCAAGTCAATCGCCTGCGTCAACGAAACACTCGACTATCACCCCGATACGGGCATTAGCTCCGAATGGCTCGAGAAGAACTTCGACTGCCCCATCGAGCTGCTGGGACACGGCACACTGCCCCACCGCATACTGGGCACACACCACCACGATGCACCCGCCGAAGCACACGGGCATTCATAAAATATCCCAATCGGTGAACGTATCTCGTATTTTATGCAGATATTTGCCGACCCATTTTCAAACAACAGATATAAAGATATGATGCTATCCATCAAAGAATTGCTGCAAAAAGAGGCGCAAGCGGTATTGAACATCCCCGTGACCGATGCTTATGAACAGGCTGTAACCCTGATAGTAGAACAGATACACCGCCGTCGCGGCAAGTTAGTCACCTCCGGGATGGGAAAAGCGGGACAGATAGCCATGAACATCGCTACCACCTTCTGCTCCACCGGCATTCCTGCCGTCTTTCTGCATCCCAGCGAAGCCCAACACGGCGACCTGGGCATCCTGCAACCCGACGACCTGCTGCTGCTCATCTCCAACTCGGGCAAGACACGCGAGATTGTTGAACTGACGCAACTGGCACACCAGCTGAATCCCCAACTGAAATTCATCGTGATAACCGGCAACCCCGACAGTCCGCTTGCCAAAAAGGCGGATGTATGCCTCAGCACCGGACATCCCCGCGAAGTATGCCCGCTGGGCATGACGCCCACCACATCGACGACCGCAATGACCGTCATCGGCGACATACTGGTGGTAGAGACCATGCAACAGACCGGATTTACCATCGACGACTATTACAAACGCCATCACGGCGGATACTTGGGAGAAAAATCAAAAGAATTATGCGAAAAGTAATTGGAATCGGAGAGACTATTCTCGACATCATCTTCCGCAACGGACAACCTACGACGGCTGTACCGGGCGGTTCGGTATTTAACGGCAGTGTATCGCTGGCGCGGGCTGGAGTACCCGTCAGCTTCATCAGCGAAACGGGCAATGACCGCGTGGGCAAAGTCATCCTGAAGTGCATGACCGACAACGGCATGTCCACCGACTATGTCAACGTCTTTCCCGACGGGAAGTCGCCTGTCTCACTGGCTTTCCTCAACGAACAGAATGATGCCGAATACCTCTTCTACAAGGACTATCCCAGCCAGCGGCTCGACGTTGCCTTTCCCCGACTGACGGAAGACGACATCGTGATCTTCGGCTCCTTCTTCGCACTCAACCCCGTGCTGCGCGAGAAGGTGGTGGAGCTGCTCGACCAGGCACGCGAACGGAATGCCATCGTCTACTATGACCCCAACTTCCGCTCCTCACACAAGGAGGAGGCGTTGCGTCTGGCGCCGATCATCATAGAAAACCTGGAATATGCCGGTCTGGTACGCGGCTCGGTCGAAGACTTCTACTACATGTACAACATGCGGGACATCGACAAGATATACCGAGACAAGATACAGTTCTATTGCCCCAACTTCCTCTGCACTAACGGGTCGAAAGAGATTATGCTGCGCACCAAACGGGTAGCCAAAACCTATTCCGTGCCGCAAATAGAAGCGGTGAGCACCATCGGCGCCGGCGATAACTTCAATGCCGGCATTGTGTACGGACTGTTGAAGTACCACGCAGGCTATCACGACCTCGACGAGCTGAGCGAAGAGCGGTGGGACAAGATTGTGCAGTGCGGCATCGACTTTGCCGTCGACGCCTGCCGCAGTTTCAGTAATAACATCTCCGACGAATTAGTAAAGCGGCTGAAGGAGCAGTAGGTCAATCCCTATAACCCCAGCCGTTCACGCA
Source organism: Prevotellaceae bacterium (assembly GCA_031262995.1). Taxonomy (GTDB): domain Bacteria; phylum Bacteroidota; class Bacteroidia; order Bacteroidales; family Bacteroidaceae; genus Bacteroides. The sequence goes on from JAISGR010000014.1 coordinate 12,196, forward strand.
GCAGCCGGTAGCCGGTGGCGCTGGCACGCAGCGTGATGCCGTTCTTCAGGCGCACCTGATAGGCGTCTTTCCCGAACTGCTCTACGCGCAGGATATGGTTGACGTTGACAATGGAAGAGCGATGGATACGTACAAAAACGGAGGCAGGCAGGTGACGTTCGAAGTGTTTCATGGTCTGTTCCTTGACGTGCTGTCCGGTAGCCGTGATGAGGGTGACATAGTCGCCGCCGGCTTGGATGGCAATCAGTTCGTCTGTTCGGATGAGGTGGATGCGGGCGCCCTCTTTCACGGAGATGCGGTCGATATATTCGCGCTGCTCCGGACACTCCATTTCGCTAAAGTCGCCGGTTTCATCGGCAACCGATAGCGAATCGTACCATTGAAACAGCAATCCCCAGCAAAGTATTCCCGGCACCACACGCAACGGCAAAGCAGTCAGGTAAGTGTGTGCATCCTCCCATCCGGTGAGCAGCAATGCGGCGCCGGTGATGCCGATGCAAGCCAGCTGCATCACCACAAACGCCCCTGCGCGGGCTTGCCACACCCTGACCTGTTGCAGGAAATACCAGCCGTAATAACCGCCGGCGGCAAGCAGCCCCGTATAGAGCAGGCTGTCGGCAGCGGCTACCCGGACATTCAGCGGCGTGTAGAGCTGCAGCAACCCCCACAACACGGCAGCGGTGAGCAGCGCAATGAGTATGCCTGTCACCCTGCCGATGATCGAGCGGTTAAACGGATGTTCCTGCATCATTGTTTCTTCTTATCCTTTGAGGGTGATGCCGCCCAGCGACAGGTCGCCGCGGATGACCAGCTGATGCGCTTCGTCCAACTGCGGCATGCGTGCCCGTTCGTCGTTGACGCCACCCAACGCAATGTCCATCTGAAGTTCGACATTCCATTGCAAAGGTACGTAAATTACTACACCACTGAATGATGCATCCACATCAATATAGGTAATCTCATTCGTCAGCGTGGTGCGGCGCAGGTCGAGGGTGATGGCGCCGAAAGAAACATCGAGGTCGGCGCCCCGAAACACCGGGTCGAGCACAATGTATTCGGCATGACCGAAGCTGACGTCTGAACGGACAAAGCCGTCGTCGGTCGTGGTATCGGCTTTATAATGCCCCTTGAATGCGCCGTGGCATTCGGATTTGCCGCGTTTACCACCCCTGCCGTCGCGTTGCCACAGCTTGGACAGGATGGCGAAACCTACCAGAATCAGGATGACAGGCCAATAAACCGTCGGGCTGTAATCGCCCGGCAAGAGCGAATAGGCACCGATGATCACCAGAATCACGCCCCATACCCACCGGCGCTTAACGAGCTGCACGGCTCCTATGACAATCAGCAGCATCTGCCACGACACAATGGTGTGATAGAGCGAATCGCTCACAACGCCCAGGTTGCGTCCCAGAATGAGCAACCCTACAATGATAAATGCGGCAGCAACCACAATCGTATTGAGGCGGCGGTGCCAGGGTCGATAGTTATAAAATGCGTTCATACGAAAAAAATGAAGTGATGAATAATGCCGGCAAAGATAACTCGCCGCAGCAGGGCAATGCAAGAGCAAATCGATGAATTGGGTGGATTTTCCCGACGAACGGGAGAGACCGGGCGACGACTTTCCGGCAACGTATTTCTCTCAGTGAGGCAAAAGGCTTGTTTCAGTGAGACAGCGTATTTCTCCTTGCGAGAGAAAGGACTTGTCTCCGTGTGACAAAGGGCTTGTTTCATCGAGACAAAGGTCGTTTCCCCGTAGAAGGTGTGTCAAAAGTAACTTATTGAAGATAGTCCAACTTTTGACACACCTTCATCTTTTGTTGGAAAGACGTACATCCTTCTCTAATTTGAATCAGAAAATCATCTACATAACATATAATTGGCTAATTTTGCCTCGCAGTCTGACAATTCTTCCGGCTCGGCAACCAACACTTATACATACGCCGCCGACGGGCGATTGTTGACAGCTGCAAGAGAAACTGCTACTATCCAATATGCCGGTAATATGATTTACAAAGGAACAGCCCTGTTTATGAACGGACTACACCAGATTTTAAGCAAGGTATGCTTAATCGGAACAATAGTACTCTCAAGCGTAAGTTGCCTACCCATGGTATCATGTCATGAACGCGAGAGTACAAATAAGAAAGATACTCTCATCTACGAATTGAAGCATAGCTTCATTCTCATGGATGAGAGTAACCTTCATATTAGTGGAATTCCATATCTTTTCTTTGATTGTTGCATTTATAATTTGTCGCAAGATACTATTACTTGGCATCATTTGAATTTTAATAGAGAATGCTTATTAAAGAGGCAATCCTTCCCCAATGCGACCTATGCCCGACTGATAACGGGTGATTCTATAGAGTTATTTTCGGAGAGCTATGAGTTTGACGAACAAGAGAAAGTATATCCCCACGACACCCTGCGATTCCTTCTGACAATGGATGCTTATATTCACGAGAAAAATATGGAAGTAAAATATGATAGTATCATACCATTAATAAAAGACATTGTGTATTATTCATCCAATAAAAGACAAGCGACATTCATATATAGCGATACTTGTCAGTATCTTAAGATTACCCCTATTCTCTTCGAGATTGACGACTGCGCCAAATCGGCATTGCTATATCTTGATCATTTAGACGTTTGGCAATTAATGAATGTTATCAGACGGATCTATTCAAAAGATGCAACATTAACGAAACATGATATAGGTCTTTACCTCTCTTCGTTTGAGAATAAATATGAGCACAATAACTCATTGTTATATACCAAAGGCAATGCCTTGTTTTATCTTCTTTCTTCTGATAGTATAGACTTATTTATTGAGGTGTTAAATAACAGGAAAGATCTCCTTCCGGCAGTTTTATTCAATTTGAAGAATACTCGTTCTTCAATTCCGGTGAAAGATTGTTTGTCATGTATTAACTCGACGAAATCACATGATCAATTGAGAAAGCAATTGTCGGAGGCATTACGTAAGAATAACTCATATAAGGAGGTCGATGAGTTTGTTTACGGTCGTGCCACAATGGTGTCAAAGAGGTTAGGATATGATTACTAAATACTTAAAATATACAGCAATAGGGTTATGTGTTCTTCTGAGTTCGTGCCTTACCACTCAAAAGACCAAGGATGAATTGTCTGATATTGCAGGTAAACCTCTTTTCTGCACCATAGGCAAATCATTTTTCTATATAAGAGAAGATGGTTCTCGCATAAAAGTGCATTCAAAGGCAGGAATTAAATTTAATGGAGACAGGGACTCCCTAAGGCATTATATGAATAATATGTTCTATAACAGTCCCGATTATGATCCTGACCGTGCTGAGTTCAATTACTACGAGTATTTTGTCCTATTATTTGATAAAGATCTTAATGTCATAGAAGTTAGACAGCAGAAACGTCAGTATACAACATCTGAGTATTATGACCGAATATTCATTGACGGTTTGAAAAAGTCAAAGGGTATGTGGCATAAGACCATTGAAGGAAGAAAGTGGTATATATCCATAATCGGATATAGAGTTTTTTGAGAAATGAAAGTAGATTATTCATAGAATGAATATACATATATTCAATATTTTTCTGTCTTCCTAATGCAACTATTAGAAGATTGTACAGAGGAAAGTATGATGTTACTCAAATAACAATAGGAAATCACTCAAATAACAATAGGAAATCACTCAAATAACAATAGGAAGTCACTCAAATAACAATAGGAAGTCACTCAAATAACAATAGGAATGTCTTTTCCTGATTTTGCTAGACACTTTTTTTGTTCATAAACTGATTCAGTAGACACCTATTTGAAAGTCGTACTGAAGTAATAGACAGCAGCTCGAAAGTCGTACTAAAGCCAT
>JAISGR010000078.1 GCA_031262995.1 Prevotellaceae bacterium
ATGCCTTTTAAGGCTCGCAAAGCGATACTTGCCCGTTTGGAAGAGGTGGCAAGCCTGGCTGCCTTGTCTCCCGAGAACAGGAACAAGTATCAGTACACCATCGACAACCTGAATGTCCATCTGGGTATGATTAATGGAGCGGAACTGAAGGGGATGGAGAAGGGAATGGAGCAAGGGCTTGAACAAGGGAGGGAGCAAGGAATGGAGCAAGAGAAGAAGAACGTTGCCCGCAACCTCAAGTCTATGGGTGTATCAATTGATATTATTGCTCAAGGAACCGGTCTCTCCCGCGAACAGATAGAGCAGTTGTAATCCTTACTATCCGGTAATAAGATAAAGGATTCCTTTTATTATTCACAGCGAAACGGTCGTTAAGAGCATCTTGTCCCAGTGACCGATTGGGGATAAAAATTTCAGCCCCTGCCGCTTCCTCTTCAAACGAGGCATGCGCGCAGGGGCTGAATGATTTTGTCCGGGATTGTTGCCGACAATCAGAGCTTCAATGATTGCGTAGTTACCCAATAACTATCGTATCGCCTCCACCTCATCGGGGGTGATGGGTTTCTTCTTGCCCAGCCGACGGGCGCCGTCGGCGGTAATGAGGTAATCCTCTTCGTTGCGTACACCGCCGAAGTGACGGTATTCCTCTACCTTGTCATAGTTGATGAAGTCGGCGAACTTCTTCTGGCTGCGCCACAGGTCGATGAGGTCGGGGATGAAGTAAACGCCCGGCTCTACGGTGAAGACAAATCCCGGCTCGAGCGGAATGGCGAGGCGTTGCGACTTCCGTCCGAACTGCGTGCTCTTGGGCTGTCCGTTGTAGCCCACCCACACTTCGCCGAAGTTCTCCATGTCGTGGACGTCGAGACCCATCATGTGCCCCAGTCCGTGGGGATAGAAGAGGGCGTGTGCCCCTTCGCGCACGGCGTCGTCGGCATTGCCTTTCATCAGTCCCAGCGCTTTCAAGCCCTCTACCATCACACGGGCGGAGCGGTCGTACACCTCCATGTAGGGGATGTCCGGACGGAGCGCCTTGACCGACTCGAAGTGCATGGCGTTCTGCACCTCCACGATGGCGCGTTGGCGCGGTGTGAACCGCTTGTCTGCCGACACGGTGGACGACATGTCGCCGGCATATCCCGCTTCGGTCTCCACGCCGGCGTCGATCAGGAAGAGGTCGCCCGGCTTGATGAGGTTGCCGTGCACATGGTTGTGCAGCGTCTGTCCGTTGATGGTGGCGATGGTGGGGAAGGAGAGCTGGCAGTTGTTCTTCTCGGCGATGTAGTTCATCTCTGCCACCACCTCGTACTCGTACATGCCCGGTCGGATCACCTCCATCGCGCGGATGTGCATGTCGGCAGTGATGTCGCAGGCACGTTCTATCTCTGCAATCTCTTCGGGCGCCTTGTGGTTGCGCTGGGCAATGATGGCGCGCAGGAACGGCACGGATGCCTCCTGGCGGGCAGGTACGATGCCCAGCCACTCCATCAGCTTGAGTTTGTGCTCGGGGCGATAAGGGGGCAGGTAGTGAATCATCCTGCCTCCGGCAGCGGCGCGGCGCAGGTAGCCGCTCACTTCGGCGTACGGAAGTATCTCGGTGATGCCTGCCAGTCCGGCTCTCTCCTTCAGGGTGGGCAGGGTACCCATCCAGATGATACTGTCGATGGTCAGCTCGTCGCCGAAGATAATCTCCTTTCCTTCGTCCAGGTCGATGACGGCAGCCAGTCCGGGAGCCGAGATGCCGAAGTAGTAGAGGAAGGTGGAATCCTGTCGGTAACGGAAGGCGTTGTCTTCGTAGTTGAGTCCCATGTCGTCGTTGCCCATGAAGAACAACACACCCGAGCCGATACTTTTTCTCAACGCGGCTCTGCGCTGAATGTAAATCTCTTTTGCAAACATATCACTTGAATATTAATGGTATATTATTTTATGAGACACAAAATTAGCGTTTAAACGCAGACGGGCAGTTGCATTTGATGGTTTTTTTCTTGATTTGAATGAATTTAAATGCGCACTATATAAATAATGGTTACATTTGCCGGAAACAATACACACACCCATGATTCTAATAGCAGAAAGCAGTTCGACACGTACCGAATGGGTGCTGGTCGAGAATAATCAATTGGTTCAGCGCGTCTATACGCAAGGATTGAATCCTTTCTTCCAAACGCGCAAGGAGATCAGCCGGTGCATCCGGCTGGAATTACCCCCCTCCTTTTTCAGTAAAAAGGTTGACCAGATCTATTTCTATGGCGCCGGATGCAGCTCCTACGAGAAGAAAAACATCATCGGCGCCTCGCTCACAGCCCAGTTCAAAGTGCCGGCACAGGTAGAAAGCGACTTGCTGGCAGCTGCGCGCGGACTGTTTCTGCACGAGGCGGGCATTGCCTGCATCTTGAGCACGGGTTCCAATTCCTGTTTCTACGACGGACAGATTGTCATAAAGAATGTCAAGCCGGGCGGTTACATCCTGGGCGACGAAGGCAGTGCGGCGGCAATGGGCAAGCTGTTCCTGGCAGATGTCATGAAAGGATTGTCGCCCCAAGACATCTCTTCCGAGTTCTTCGACAAGTTCCGCATCACGCCCAACGACGTGATGGATTCGGTGTACAACCGCCCCTTCCCCAGCCGCTTCCTTGCCACGGTCTCCTTCTTCCTTGTCAACTACCTGGACAACGACTACATCTACCAGCTGGCAGCCCGCAACTTCCGCGAGTTCTTCAACCGCTGCGTGCTGCAATATGACTACCGGAACTATCCCCTCCGCTTCATGGGCACCATGGCAGAATCGTTCTCCGCCGTGCTGCACAAGGTAGCCGACGAGTACGGCATGCGGATAGAATGCATCGAAGATACCCCCATGGACGGTTTGATTGCCTACCACGAAGAGGAAAAATAAACCCGAATCGGTCATTAGAAACAAGCGCTCAACCGCACGAATCAGAACGCTCTCTTTCCCGAGTCATTGGAAAGCATGCACTAAAATAAGGCTGCACGCCGGGGGGGTGTGCAGCCTTTTCCGTTCATTGTTCACCGGCTTCATTTCACCGGCTTCATCAGCGTCATTCCACCGGCGGAACTTCCGTAATACTGCCGTAGCGGTGGTATTCGAAGGCGATGCTCTGTTCCTTGAAGTAGTGAATCAGCTCCACGCGTCCGTCCTTCACCGGCTTGGCGGTGGCGATATACTTGTCGATGCGGGCGGCTTCGACATACATCTCCATCGGGATGTCGGCGCGGCAGGTGCGGATGCGTTCGTACGATGCCATCGTGGGGAGGAACTCCGCGAGCGACTCCTTCTTCACCGGACAGCCGAGGGCGGTCAGGTCGGTCAGGAACCGGCAGTTGGGCGACACGCTCACGGTGATCGGCGTCTTGCAGAGCTGTGCGGCATAGACTATCTGCCGCGCATCTCCCAGCGTATCGCCGTCGAACAGGCGGAGCGCCATGCCGCCAGCGAGCGGCAGGTAGCGGAAGGCGTTCTGTTCGCCGTGCAGTTGGTTCCAGTCGCGGGCATGCTTGAACTCCGCCTCGTAGGCTTTCAGGTAGCTTTGGCGATAGTCGGTTTGGCTACCTTTCTTGTCGACGATGTTCACGAAGCAGGCGCAGTAGTTAGGCCCGCCGGCTTTGATGCCGCCGCCGAACGCCGACAGCTTCATGCCGCCGAAGGGTTGGCGGTTGACGATGGCGCCGGTGATGCCGCGGTTGATGTAGAGGTTGCCTGCCATGACGGAGTCTTTCCAGAGCCGTTGCTCCGTCTCGTCCAAGCTTTGCAAGCCCGAGGTGAGTCCGTAGTCCAGCCCGTTGACCAGGTCGATGCCCTCTTGTAGGTTGTCGATGCAGGCTACGCTCAGCATGGGACCGAACAGCTCGGTGCGGAAGGTGAAGTTCTGCGGCTTCACGCCCCACTTCACGGTGGGCGCCAGCACGTACTTGTTCTTGTCGAGGAAGCGCGGGGCAACCAGCCACGACTCGCCTGCTTCGAGGTTCAGCCCTTGCAGCAGCTTGTCGTTCTTGTTGGTGATCATCGGACCGACCACGTTGCCGGCGTTCCACACGCTGCCCACCTTCATGCTGGTGGCGGCATCAATCAGCTTCTCGCGGAAGTTGGGGTCGTCGTACACCGAACGCTCTACCAGCAGCAGCGAGCAGGCGGAGCACTTCTGTCCGGCATTGCCGAAGGCGGAAGCCACGATGTTCATGATGGCATGGTCGCGGTCGCCCGATGCAGTAAGAATCATCACGTTCTTGCCGCCCGTCTCTGCCGACAGCGGCGTGGCAGGATTGGCATGGGCGATGTTTTGCGCGGTGTCGGTGCCGCCGGTGAGGATGATGTGCTTGATTTCGGGAGCCGTGTTGAGCACCTTCAGCGCCGGGCGGTCGGTGATGATGACCTGCAATGCCTCCTTGGGCACGCCGGCATCCCAGAACGCTTGGGCAAAGAGCCATGCCACGGGCGCCGCCACGGTGGCGGGCTTGAGGATGACGGTGTTGCCGCCTGCCAGTCCGGCTACGATGCCGCCCACGGGGATGGCGCACGGGAAGTTCCACGGCGAAATGACCAGCACGGTGCCTTTGGGCGAAATCTCCACATCGTCGAGTGCGGCAAACCTCTTCATGGCGGTGGTGTAGAAGCGGGCGTAGTCAACGCCTTCGGACACTTCGACGTCGCCCTCGACCACCGTCTTGCCGGTGATGGCGCACATGCAGCCTATCAGGTCGCCGCGCAGCCCGGCAAGGTTGTCGGCAGCGGCGTACATAATCTTGTGCCGTTCCTCGAGGGTGGTCTTGCGCCAGCCTGCGGGGTCTTTGGCAGCGATGTCGACAATCTGCTTCACCTGCTCGGCGTTGGCTTGCGACATCTCGCAGATGCACACGCTGTCGTCCTGGCTGCGGTCGAGGTACTTGGCGCGTTGTTCGCACACTACCTCTTCCTTGCCGATCTGCAAGGGGATGACGGGTGGCGTGTCGGTGGGCGACTTCTTCCACTTGGCGAAGATGTTGCGCACCCACTCCTGGTTCCACGGCAGGTCGAAGTCGGTGTCGGGTTCGTTCTTCATCTCGTCGGCGGGCGGCACGGGGATGTAGGGCTGCAAACGGTTCTGCGTGCGGGTGGGGGTATGCGACACCTTGTCCTTCAGGTTGTAGGCATCCTCGAACTGCTTCCCGAGGAAGTTCCACGTGTCGGTGCCGGGCTTCAGGTTGAACGAGTGGGTGAGGAAGTTGTCGGGCGCGGTGTTCTCGTCCATGCGGCGCACCAGGTAGGAGACGGCATTCAGGAAATGCTCGTTCTTCACCACCGGCGCATAGAGAATGACGTGGTTGCCCAACTGCGACTGTGCGCGCCACACGTGGTCGGCCATGCCTTCGAGCATCTCGAAGGTCATCCACTCCTGACTGCCGTATTGTTGGCAGAGCAGGTAGGCATACGAGATGGTGAAGAGGTTGTGCGACGCCACGCCCACGTTGAGCACCTTGGCGTTCTCGGGTATCAATCCGCGGTCGAGGATGTGCAGGTAGTTGGCATCCACCTCCGTCTTGCTGCCCAGGATGGGAAGCGGCCATCCGCGCAGGGACGAGATCACGGTCTCCATCTCCAGATTGGCGCCTTTGACGAGGCGCATCTTGATGGGCGAGCCGCCGGCAGCCACCCGTTCGCGGGCAAACTCGAGCAGTTCGGTCTGGAAGTTGTAGGCATCGGGCAGGTAGGCTTGCACCACAATGCCGCCGCGGTAGTGCTTGAACTCGGGCTTGCTGAGCACCTCCTTGAAGACACGCAGCGTGAGGTGGGCATCCTTGTACTCCTCCATGTCGAGGTTGACGAACTTGGCAGCCTTCTCGCCCTTGTCGTTCACGTAGGGGAAGTCGATGGCTTTCTGATAGAGCGTCGACATGCGGCGCACCAGCTCGGGGAAGCTCTCTTCGTAGTTCAGGGCATGTGTCTGGGCGTAGATACCCGAAATCTTCACGGAGATGTAGTTGATGTCGGGCGCCTCGAGCGCTTCGAGGTAGTGGTGGTAGCGGTTGTCGGCTTCGCCGTCGCCCAGCACCACTTCGCCCAGCAGGTTGACGTTCTGCCCGATGTGCTGGTGTTCGCGCGCTGCCAGGTGCTTGGTGAGCTTGGGGCGTGCCTCGTCGAGAATCACCTTCGAGGTGTCCAAGCGGAGGCGGTACTTGATGATGGGTACGGCAATGAAGTCGAAGTAGTGACCGAAGCTCTGGTAGAGCTTGAAGAGGAAGGCATCGCGGCGGTTGAAGAACTTGGGCACGCCGTAGCGGTCTACCAGTGTCTTGATGCGGCGCGCCAGCTTGCGGCGGTCGCGAATCTGCGACGATTCGTCGAGCATCTTTACGAGGAATTTCTTGTCCTGCGGACGTTGCACCATCACGGCATATTTGTGCTGCTCTTTGCGCTCGGCATCGGTGATGGTCTGTTCACACGTGTTGTATAGCTTCAGTACCCATTCTTGTACGTCGGCTATGGATGGTTTTTGAGCCATAGTAATAATGTATTAAAGGATAAGTAGATGATTGGGAAGTGCAACAGACGGGAGGCTGCTGTGTCAAAAATCGAACGGAACGATCACCTAAGGTAGGTGAAGCGCTCCCCCAGGGTAGGGGAAGTGTTCCCCCAGGGTTAGGGGAAGTGCTCCCCTAAGGTAGGGGAAATGTTAGTCCGAAAAGGGATGGTTTGCCCGACTGTTGACACGCCCTCCCCGTTGCATCAACAGGGGGAGGAGAGGGAGAACCGCGGTTCGCCCTTATGCTTGCGTGGGGCTGAACATCACGGCACGATAGCGGTGCAGGGTCTGAAGCGCCTGCTGCGTGTATCTGTCGAAAAGAGTTGTTCTGTTGGTAAACATGGTAAAGCGATATAGATTAATTTGTTGGGCGCAAATGTAGTTGTTTTTTTGAGAACAGTTACCTTTGCGCGAAAATTTATCAACCTATATGGAAGTCCATCATTCCACCCACATCGGTCTGACCGACCAGCAAGTGCAGGAAAGCCGCGAGCAACACGGCGTCAACCTGCTCACCCCGCCCAAACGCCCCTCGCTGTGGCGCCTTTACCTTGAGAAATTCGAAGACCCCGTGGTGCGGGTGCTGCTCGTAGCGGCGCTGCTCTCGCTCGCCATCTCCGTCATCGAGAACGAATATGCCGAAACCATCGGCATCATTGCCGCCATCCTGCTGGCAACGGGCATCGGCTTCTTCTTCGAGTACGATGCCAACAAGAAGTTCGACATCCTGAACGCCGTCAATGAAGAGACCCCCGTCAAAGCCATCCGCAACGGACACGTGCAGGAGGTTCCACGCCGCGAGGTGGTGGTTGGCGACTTCATCGTGCTCGAAACCGGCGAGGAGATACCTGCCGACGGCGAACTGCTGGAAGCCATCGCCATGCAGGTGAACGAATCGAACCTCACCGGCGAACCGGTCATCGCCAAAACCACCGCGGCAGCCGACTTCGATCCCGAAGCCACCTACGCCTCCAACCGCGTGCTGCGCGGCACCACCGTGGTCGACGGTCACGGCACCATGCGCGTGCAAAGCGTGGGTGATGCCACCGAGATAGGCAAGGTTGCCCGGCAAAGCACCGAACAGAACACCGAACCCACCCCGCTCAACCTGCAACTCACCCGCCTTGCCAAGCTCATCGGTCGCGTGGGGTTCTCGGCTGCCGGACTGGCGTTCGTCATCTTCTTCGTCAAAGATGTGCTGCTCGCCTTCGATTTCGCCTCCTTCCACACCTTTGCCGACTGGCTCCCCGCCATCAAAGCCACCCTGAAATACTTCATGATGGCAGTCACCCTCATCGTGGTGGCTGTGCCCGAAGGACTCCCCATGAGCGTCACCCTCAGCCTGGCGCTCAACATGCGGCGGATGCTCTCCACCAACAACTTAGTGCGCAAGATGCACGCCTGCGAAACCATGGGCGCCATCACCGTGATCTGCACCGACAAAACCGGCACCCTGACACAGAACCTGATGCAGGTGCACGAAGCCGACTTCTACGCCCTTGAGGACGACAACATCTCCCGCCTCGTGACCGAAGGCATCAGCGTCAACTCCACCGCCTTCCTCGAGGAGAACGCCGGGGACGCGAAGCCCAAAGGGGTGGGCAACCCCACCGAAGTCGCCCTCCTGCTCTGGCTCAACAGCCGGGGCATCGACTACTTGGAGCTGCGCGAGGCTGCCTCCGTCGTCGACCAGCTCACCTTCTCCACCGAACGGAAATACATGGCCACGCTGGTGCGGTCGCCTTGGGCAGGCAAGAAGATCCTGTATATAAAAGGAGCGCCCGAAATCATCCTCGGCAAGTGCCGCGAGGTGGTGCTGCCCGGCGGAGTGCGCACCCCTGCCGCCGACTATCGCCCCACCGTTGAGACGCAGCTGACCGCCTATCAGAACATGGCGATGCGCACCCTGGGCTTTGCCTACAAGATAGTCGACGATGCCGACACCCGCGACTGCGTGTCGCTGGTTGCCGAACAAGACCTGTCGTTCCTCGGCGTGGTTGCCATCAGCGACCCCATCCGCCCCGACGTGCCCGCAGCCGTCGCCCAATGCCGCGCGGCAGGCATCGACATCAAGATTGTGACCGGCGACACCCCGGGCACTGCCACCGAGATAGCTCGACAAATCGGACTGTGGACACCGCAGGACACCGAGCGCAACCGCATCACCGGCATTGCCTTCGAAGCCCTGACCGACGAGGAAGCCCTCGACCGCGTGACGGACTTGAAGATCATGTCGCGCGCCCGCCCCACCGACAAGCAACGCCTCGTACAACTGCTCCAGCAGCGCGGCGCCGTGGTGGCTGTCACCGGCGACGGCACCAACGACGCGCCGGCGCTCAACCATGCACAGGTCGGTCTGTCGATGGGCACCGGCACCTCCGTAGCCAAGGAGGCAAGCGACATCACCCTCATGGACGATTCGTTCCGCAGCATCGGCACCGCCGTGATGTGGGGACGGTCGCTCTACAAGAACATCCAGCGCTTCATCGTCTTCCAGCTCACCATCAACTTCGTGGCGCTGCTCTGTGTGCTGCTCGGCTCGCTGCTCGGCACCGAACTGCCGCTTACCGTCACACAGATGCTGTGGGTGAACCTCATCATGGACACCTTTGCCGCCCTGGCGCTGGCATCCATCCCGCCCAGCGCCACCGTGATGAACGAAAAGCCCCGCCGCAGCAGCGACTTCATCATCACCCGCCCCATGTGGTACAACATACTGGGCGTGGGCACCTTCTTCGTCGTGCTCCTGCTGGGCATGCTGACATACTACCACCACACCGCGGGGGGCATGACCGTCGAACACCTCACCATCTTCTTCACCCTCTTCGTGATGCTGCAATTCTGGAACCTCTTCAACGCCCGCGTGTTCGGCACCACCGACTCGGCATTCAAGGGCATCTCCCAATCCTACGGCATGGAGCTGATTGTGCTCGCCATCCTCGTGGGGCAGTTCCTCATCGTGCAGTTCGGCGGCGAGGTGTTCCGCACCACGCCCCTCAGCTGGCAGACGTGGCTCATTCTCATCGGCGCCACCTCGCCGGTGCTGTGGGTAGGCGAAATCGTGAGAGGAGTGCAGCGGATGCGACAGAGACAGGCACCGCACAGCCGGTTCTCATAAAACATAAGGAAACAAGATGAACAAAGCAGATTTACGCATCGTCTACATGGGTACCCCCGAGTTTGCCGTGGAGTCCCTACGCCGCCTGGTCGAAGGGGGCTACAACGTCGTGGGTGTGATCACAATGCCCGACAAACCTGCCGGACGTGGTCACAAGTTGCAAGCCTCGCCGGTGAAGCAGTATGCCCAAGCCTGCAACCTGCCGCTGCTGCAACCCGAACGGCTGAAAGACGAGGTCTTCCTCGACGCCTTGCGCAGCTGGCACGCCGACTTGCAGATTGTCGTGGCTTTCCGCATGTTGCCCGAGGTGGTGTGGAGCATGCCTCGATGGGGCACCTTCAACCTGCACGCCTCCCTCCTGCCGCAGTACCGCGGCGCGGCGCCCATCAACCGGGCAATCATCAACGGGGAGACCGAGACGGGCGTCACCACCTTCTTCCTACAACAAGAGATTGATACCGGCAACGTCATCCGACAGGTGCGTACCCCCATCGCCGACACCGACAACGCCGGCACCCTGCACGACCGCCTGATGCTGCTCGGCGCACAAGCCGTGGTCGACACCGTAGCCGACATCCTTGCCGACAACATACGCCCCGTCCCGCAAGCAGCACTGCCGGCAGCCGAGCCGCTCCGCACCGCACCCAAGATATTCAAGGAGGACTGCCGCGTGGATTGGCATCAACCCGCCGCCGCCATTCACAACTTCGTCCGCGGACTGGCGCCCTACCCTGCCGCCTGGACGGAACTCACCCTGCCCGACGGCGAGATCGTTCCCGCCAAACTGTTCGAGACACGCCCGCTGCCCGCCGAACGCTCATCCGCCCCTTCCGCCGAACCGGCTCCCTTCCCTTCCGCCGAAACCCTTCCTCCCGCCGGAACCGTGCGCACCGACGGCAAGTCCTACCTGCACATCGTCGCCACCGACGGCTTCGTCGACATCCTCTCCCTGCAACTGCCCGGCAAGAAACGAATGGCAACCGGAGAGTGGCTGCGGGGGATGCGTTTCTAAAAATGTGTTTCTGAAAAACGGGGGGGGAGATAGGTTTACTCAGATAATATCAGCGTAGCCCATTCGGGTAAATCTTCCACATATTGTTTGGTTAATGCCCCATCTGCGAAACGGAACAAGAGGCAAGCATCGGCATCATTCTTCGAATTGTCGTAAATATAGGCACGGTGCACTTCTCGCGCGATGATGCAACAATTCATAATAGACTTTTGGTAGCGGGAGATAATTTTGCCGATAGGGACATCGTGCCCTCCTTCCATTACTCGAGAAGCTATTCGGGCAGCATTGACGATAGGAGATTCCGTACAGACAAAGAACAAGCGAACAAAAAATCCGGCATTGATCGCTCTGCGCATGTATTCAATCTTATCAGGAGCAGATAATACGGTCTCAAAAATCAGGCTTTGCCGATTGCGCAAACATTGTTCACGCATATCCTCACAGTATTTCACAGCCTGCATGACTGCCTCTTTTGAGTTCCAATCGCCAAAACGTTCTTGTGCCACGACATCCGGATTGATGTATATCGCATCCTCCATCCATTCGTGCCGTAAAATTTTCGACGTCACGGATGTTTTACCCGAGCCATTAGGTCCGGCAATTACGATAAGTACTGGTTTATGGGTCATTTTATTCATGCTCCACCAACCTTATCCACTTGTTGCTTACGGATAGCCTTCCATGTCCATATCTCGTCGAAGAACCTCCTATGTGCTTCTTCCGACGTCTGTTTTGCTTCTATTGCCACTTCGTGCATCAGTTGCGCCAACATTTCGTCCGTAGGTTCCTCCATGCTGGTAAGGCGATAACTGTTCATTTCTTGTTCCGTCATAATCTTGCATGCTGTTCAAATTGGGACAAAAGTAGGCATTAATCGGTTAAGATTGCGTATCTGCACGCTTGATTTGTACAGTAAAAAGATACCTGCTCTTTTTGCAGATTGAAAAATATCTTTTTATACTATGCCAAAGCTAATGCACATTGCTTACAGATTGCTCTATATACACAACTAACTTCTCAGCGATATGAGGGAAGTCCGATTTTGGGGCGATTTTGTCGTTAGGGTCAGGATAAGTGTTATGACAGAAGGCTTTTCTTACAGCATTCAACGATTCTTGTTCATCCTTAGATAATGGACTGTGCTTAAGAACCTCCGGGAACTTCACGTAGCCATCCTTCTTACGTACCTCGCGTGCTGCTTTTAATACCTTGTCCTCAAACTCGTGCAACAGTTGAAATGCCGGTACGCGCTGCTTATCGTATGCTGCAAGTTCGTCTTCGAGTATCGTACGGTCAATCGGGATGTCCGGCGTATTGTAAAACTTTAGCAGCGACGGCATTTTGCTGTCGTGTAGAAAGCGTTTAAAGTCGCCATAATTCTTAATCTTAAGATTGTCTTGCTTTATCACAAAGTCAGTGTTCCCAAACCTGACCTTAATCTGTATTGCCGTTTGTGCTGACAATATATCACTGTCGCTATCAGGCTTTATTTCTTGCAATTTATAACGCTCGATATCCTCAATTTCAGGTTCAGAGATCAATATGTCTTTTGCCATAACGAACAGCAAAATATCTTCGATTCGATACAGTCTTATCAGCTTTTCCGTATCGACATACTGATGCCGTAAACGTTGCATTCTGTGCGCCTCTTTCTCGTGATCATCTCCCTTGTATTTATTGGTATATTCGGTGATCTGCAAGCTAAGGTTACCTGCTTCTCGGTTGAGTTCATCAAGCGTGTAATATGACTTCTGAAGCCGATTACTTGCATCTCTATTATTCAATCTATCAAACAGTTCATAGTTCCTCTTGAACTTATAGAACGCTTGGCTATCATCGTGTTTACAGCAAGCAAACCATTTCATAATCAGGTAGGAAGTATTCACTCTGTCTTGTGACACAATAGATTTCATGTTCTCATCCCCAAGCAATATTTCTTTGATTGGTTCGGCGAACAAGCCGCGAGGCAAATCAATTGGTAATTGCAGATAACGCCTTGCCAAGTCCTTATAAAACTCAGTATTCCTTTCCTGCCACCTTATTCTATCGGCATGTAGAAACGCATAACTTTTGTAATTACCGCTCTTGATGCACTTGTCCAGGTATTTAAGTCGTTCAGTCAAATATGCTTTATAAAAACTCACGATGTCGGCAGGACACGCTTTCATCACATCGGGCAGAAAAGGGTGTGCGATTTCAGAATCAATAAGTTTACAGTTCCTGAATATACGTTCCATTTCGTCTTTATATTGCCCGTAATAGGCGATGGAGGCTTGCAGTGTTTGGTAATTGACTCCTGTAATTTTATCTTTTCCATCATTGGCGGTAGGTTGAAACCGCATCATATCTTCCGCCAGAAAATCGGCTAACTTCCCCGACTTTATCTCTACATACCTCCGCGTCCCTATTTTGTTTCGCTTTCTGTCATGAATAATATCCAATTGTTGTTTGATTCGTTGTTGCCTGTCCATGGTCTCCTTTCGCATCGTGTTGATTCTATCTTCAGATTGACGATTAAACTCCTGCTCCATGCTGACGGCATTATTCGTCAGATAGTTTTGCATCTCTTTGGGTATGCGCTTAAACTCCAAATGGTATTTATCTTTCAGCATTGTGCATACAGACTCCTCTGAATCCGGTTGCAACACCCCGTCAGCTATATCTTGGAACAGTTTTCGGTAGCTTCCGATGTGCTTTATAATAATCTCTTCCGTTTCATTGTCTTTGCTTATCTGCCGATGAAATATCATTGGCGGCAATTCGTATATGCTAAGCCAGCAATCCGGTTGTTTGGACGGAGCATCTAATGTGGGCATATAATCTCCGATGTGAAGTCCGATGCGATTATTTGAAATAATATATCGCGCCTTGCTATCGGTCATGTATGGCTCGGTATCGGCAGTATCAGGCACAATATCGCTATGTTGCCGTATCTGGTTGCCCAATCCGTCTGTTTTATTTGTGCGCCGCTCGTCCATCTCTTTGAGTCGTCCGTAACCGTATATGGGTTTCTGTAGAATCCTCACTTTAGGTTTATCGTCAACCGTGGTTTTATCGTAGAATTTGAACCTATATGTACCTAACGAGACCTGAAACCTTAGTTCATTAAAGCAGTGCTTTTGGTCGATATAATTCAATGCAAAAACCGGGAAACGATCCTGTGAGCGCCTCAGTAATGCTTCCATTCCACTTGCGTCATCCGAATCGCCAACCTCACCGACAGGTATTCGAAATGTTTGTTGGTCTTTCCGGCTCAACAAATCCCACAGCTCCTTCGGGCACTTCTTTAATTCGTTTAGCATATCCAGTCCCAGCGCCATATCAGGCTCTTTGCTGTCAATGCGACACTTGGGCAATTGCAATCTATATACACTGTACACCTCTTTAGTGGCACGAAAGCACTTCTCATCGGTACGTTTGAATCCACTTATCTGCCCCAACAACAGATTGGCGTATTTTTTCTCTAAAAACAGACACACAAAGAAAGCCAGACCTTTGTCGGTCAGGTTACCGTTCGCATCATCTAATTTATATCGATCAAGGTGCCGGACATCCGCATCGGATAATTGGAGTCTCTCTATAACTCTGCGTCTTGCGGCATCAAAGAGGGATTTCATTCCTTTTATGATGTTTTCATCCGGCTTCCTTTCATCGTGTACCGTGTGGGTGTATTCATTTCGCAAGCGTTCCAGTTGTTTAATCAGGCATTGAAGGTTTTTTTCGTATGCAGCATCACCGGGAAACAAAGCGGCAACAAACGGAAAATGCTTTTCAAACAGAGAGATTACGCGCTGTTGCGTTTCTGCCGATTGATTTGATTTCTGTATTTCCTCCAACAACTTATCCGGTGACAGAAGATTTGTGACCGATGAGCCAACGATGCTTTGGTGAATGTATGACAATGCTGTTCTAACATTGTTCTTTGCCATATTGAGATAGGCAGCATACAAATATTTGGGTTCTATTGCCATAATTACAATGTCTAATATTATGTGCACAAAAATAGCCATAGTCATCGAAAACACAATGGTTTTATTCACTATATTTGCCAATCTATTCTCTATTTATTATCATTGATCGATGATGTAACACATTAATAAATTGATGCTTTGTGCCGTAGTTGTTAATGCACTCATTTTGGAGGGTAGATACAACGCTCAGAGTTTAGCTCAATAATGTCGGATTGTTGTTAATGCACTCATTTTGGAGGGTAGATACAACTTACCGTTAACATATATGTAATTATCAAATGTTGTTAATGCACTCATTTTGGAGGGTAGATACAACTATTTTGGACTTTGAAAGGTTCTTTCTATCGTTGTTAATGCACTCATTTTGGAGGGTAGATACAACGTGTCTTCCACACGTTAGGCTCATCAAGAAGTGGTTAATGCACTCATTTTGGAGGGTAGATACATCGCTTTCCAGTCAGTACTCACAGTGCCATCAGTTGTTAATGCACTCATTTTGGAGAGTAGACACAACGTTCGCATTGGTATTCGAGACCCCATTGTGTTGTTAATGCTTTCATTTTGGAAAGTAGATACAACTACCTCTATACTCTTTAGGTTGAAGCTTTGGTTGTTAATGCTTTCATTTTGGAAAGTAGATACAACATTCATTTCCCGTTTTCCCCCCAATTGACGCAATACAATGGCTTTCCTCGAAATCATCCGTTTTTATTCGAGGATTAAATCTGTTCATATCCTTATGTGGGGGAGAATCACAAGAGAAGGATGTTCTCTCGTGCAGGTTGTTACAAGGCATCATCACCACCTGCTGTGAAGCACTTCGACTACCGGTAGTCGCTCATTACGACTACGGGTAGTCACTCATCACGACTACGGGTAGTCACTCATCACGACTACAGGTAGTCACTCGTCACGACTACCGGTAGTCGCTCACCACGACTACGGGTAGTCGCTCATTACGACTACGGGTAGTCACTCGTCACGACTACTGGTAGTCACTCTTCGCTGTAGCTGCCTGTTAGCATCAGTGAGAGCGTAGCGCTGCGGGGCGACTTCAGTAGCTGTGTGGTTCCTTTGTATTGGGTGGTGACCGTCAGCTCATACTCTCCTTCGGGTAGTTCGGCGGGGACAACGAACGCGATGCGCGAAGGGGTGTTTAGTGCAAACATCTCTTCCGCAACGCGGGTCACAACATCGGTTTGCAGGTTGCGCAAGGTGACGCCCACGTCGGGGTGTTCGCCTGCCACCTGTATGTTCTTGCCGACGAAGGTGGCGGGGTAGCCGATGCGTACGGCGTTGTTCGCCCCGTTGCGGGTAGTGGTGGCGATGCCGCTGATGTAGGTGGGGAGGCTTCTGTTGGAGGTGATGTGGACGTGCATATACTTCTCTATCTCATCGGCGATGTGGTGGCTCTGGTTGAAAAGGATGCGCACTTTGTTGGAAGCCGGGTTCCACACGCCTTTCTCGATGGTGCCCGAGTATGCCACACCCGCCGAGAAGAGCGAGGTATGGAGGCGTTCGCCGTTGAGGAGCAGCTCTTCCATGGTGTTCATGGTCAGGTCGAACACCATGGCGATGGTTTGGGGTTCCAGCCCGGGGTTCTTGTCGATGATGCGTGCCAGGATTTCCTTGCGTCCCATGCTTTGTCCGGGCAGCGGGCGGGCTATAAGTTCGGGAGATTGGGCATTCGTCAGGGGGTTGTTGACTAATTGTGCCCGAAGCTGATATTTCGGTTTTATTGCCATAAGAGGTGATATGATTAAATGGTAAAGGTATGGGAGTCGTCGTTCAGGCTCCTTGTCGGCGGCAAAGGTAGAAAAATAAAAGCCAAAGAAAACCTTTCCCGTTACAGAGAAAATATATACTTTCGCCGAAAATTATGGAAGGAATGAAGAAAATCCACCTCTTTGGCTTGTTGCTGTTCCTGACTGCCGCCTGCTCCCAACCGGGTGTGACGGGCATGCTCCTCACCGGCGAAATCAAGGGATTGGGCAACGATACACTCTACCTGTACGGCACCGACCGCTGGTACGACCGCATGGACACCATCGCAGTGACCAACGACAAGTTTCGAATCACCCTCTTCCCCGATACCTTTGCCACCACCCTCCTGCTGTTTGCCGACGGCACCACATACCCCCTCTTTCTGGACAAAACAGGCGCACTCACCATCAAGGGAAGCGCCGACCGGCTGCACTCCCTGCAAGTGAAGGGCAACAGCGCCAACGAGGAGATGACGCGCTTCAACCGCGAAGCCGACAGCCCGGCACAGCCTTCGGCACAAATGATGGAGGAGCGGGTCGACACCTTCATCGCACAGCATCCCACCTCGCCGGCAAGCATCTATCTGCTCGATAAGTATTTCGTGCAGACCGAACAGCCCGACCTCGCCCGCATCGAACAGCTTGCCAACCGCATGACCGGCGAACTCAAAGATACCCCCTACATGACCCGGCTGCTGAAGCTGCTACAGGACGAAGAGAAGGTACAAACCGGCAAAACAGCCCCCTTCTTCCGCATCAAGGGAACAGACGGGAAAGACCTGACACGCGCCAACTTCAAGGACAAGTACCTGCTGATACACTTCTGGGCATCGTGGGACAGCCTGAGCCGCCACAACAACGCCGTCTACCGTCGCATCTACCGGCAGGAGCAGAAGAAAAAGAAGAAAGAACGCCACCTCGAACTGATCGGCGTCTCGCTCGATGCCGACAGACAGACATGGCTCGAAACCGTCGGCAACGACACGCTGCAATGGACGCAAACCTGCGAAACGGCAGGATGGAACGGCGAAACGGTCAAACAGTTCATGATACGGACAATCCCTGCCAACATACTGCTCTCTCCCACCGGTCGCATCGAAGCCAAGAACTTGGACGAAGCTGCCATCGAACAGCAGATCAAAGAGATTGACCAACGCGAGAAACAGCAGCAGCAACAGGAGAGAGAACGGAAACAACGGGAGAGAGAACGCCGCCCGCGGGCAAGCAACCCCGTCCGGCGATAATCCCGCAGGCACCCTCATCAGGAAGAGTAAAGTAAACCTAAAACATAAAAACCGAGAAGAAACATGCTGACTAAAATCTTCGGAGCCGCTGTGCAAGGCATCGACGCCACCCCCGTCACCATCGAGGTAAACAGCACACGCGGCTCTCTGTTTTCCATGGTGGGATTGCCCGATTCCGCCGTCAAAGAGAGCTTTCAACGCATCGTCTCCGCCATTCAGTACAATGGCTACAAGATGCCCATCACCTCCCTCACCATCAACATGGCGCCCGCCGACATCCGCAAGGAGGGGTCTGCCTACGACCTGCCGCTGGCTATCGGCGTGCTGCAAGCCACCGAACAGATTCCCGTGGGCGAGCAACAACCCCGTTACCTGATGATGGGCGAGCTGAGCCTCGACGGCAGCCTGCAACCCATCCGCGGAGCCTTGCCCATTGCCATCATGGCACGGGCAATGAGCTACGAGGGGCTGATACTGCCCCGACAGAATGCGCGCGAGGCCGCCGTGGTCAACCAACTCGCCGTATATGGCGTGGAGAACATCAAGGAGGTCATCGACTTTATTTCCTACGCGAAGCCGCTGGTTCCCACCGAGGTGAACACCCGCGAGGAGTTCTATGCCCGGCAAGCCGACTTCAGCCTCGACTTCGACGACGTGAAGGGGCAGGAGAACGTCAAACGCGCCATCGAGGTGGCTGCCGCCGGCGGGCACAACATCCTCCTCATCGGCGCACCCGGCAGCGGCAAGTCCATGCTGTCCAAACGCATCCCCTCCATACTGCCGCCACTCTCGCTGAGCGAAAGCCTGGAAACCACCAAGATTCACTCGGTAGCCGGCAAGCTGCCTGCCAACATGGGGCTGATTACCAAACGTCCCTTCCGTGACCCGCACCACACCATCTCCATCGTTGCCATGACGGGAGGCGGCAACTACCCGCAGCCGGGCGAAATCAGCCTGGCACACAACGGCATCCTCTTTCTGGACGAACTGCCCGAGTTCAACCGCAACGTGCTGGAGGTGCTCCGCCAACCGCTCGAAGACCGCAAGATCACCATCTCGCGCGTCAAGAGCAACGTGGAATATCCGGCAGGATTCATGCTGGTGGCATCAATGAACCCCTGCCCCTGCGGGTATTACAACCATCCGACCAAGGATTGCGTCTGCACACCCAAGCAGGTGCAGAAGTACCTCAACCGCATCTCGGGACCGCTGCTCGACCGCATCGACTTGCAGATAGAGGTCGTCCCCGTGCCCTTCGAGAAGATGTCCGACGCCCGCCCTGCCGAATCGAGCGCCGCCATCCGCGAACGTGTGGTACATGCCCGCCGCATACAGGAACTGCGCTACGCCGACAATCCGGGTATTCACTGCAATGCCCAGATGACAAGCAAGCTGCTCGCACGCTATGCACGCCCCGACAACACCGGACTGGCAATGCTCAAGCACGCCATGCAACGCCTCAACCTCTCAGCCCGTGCCTACGACCGCATCCTGAAAGTGTCGCGCACCATTGCCGACCTGGAAGGATGCGAACAGATACAAACCCCGCACCTGGCGGAAGCCATCGGCTATCGCAACCTCGACAGAGAGGACTGGGCAGGATGAAAATTGAGGACGCATCCCGTCATTATATGGAAAGAATCCGTTACTTTTGCGCGAAAAGCAAACAGCACTACTGTTGCCAAGCAGATGGTCTGCTTATTGATATTCCTTATTTCAGAACTAAAGCCAACGTGACAAAGTATGAGAATACTATTAGTCAACACATCCGAGCGCATCGGCGGAGCTGCCGTTGCTGCCGTACGCCTGATGGAGGCGCTCACCGACAATGGCATAAAAGCCAAACTGCTGGTTCGCGACAAGCAAACCGAAGAGATTAGTGTGGTACCCCTCGACCGCAGCCGGCGACTGTTGTGGAAGTTTGTGTGGGAACGCATCGTTATCTGGCGCGCCAATCATTTTAAGAAACATCAACTCTTTGCGGTCGACATTGCCAACACCGGCACCGACATCACCACTCTGCCCGAGTTCAAACAAGCCGATGTGATTCATCTGCACTGGGTGAATCAGGGCATGCTCTCCCTCAAGAACATTGACAAGATACTCGCTTCGGGCAAACCCGTGGTCTGGACGATGCACGACATGTGGGCTGCTACCGGCATCTGTCACCACTCCCGCGAGTGCAACCGTTACGAACAGGGTTGCCACCACTGCCCGTTCTTGTGGAGCGGAGGGGGGAAACGCGACCTCTCATACCGCACCTTCCGGAAGAAACAGAAGCTCTATCAGGGACGGAAAATATACTTCGTTGCCTGTAGCCAATGGCTGGCTGAGCGGGCACGGAAGAGCGCCCTGCTGATCGGTCAGCCCGTTGTTTCCATCCCCAATCCCATCAATATACACCTGTTTAAGCCGGGCAATAAGCAAGAAGCGCGGCGTGCCTGCCAACTGCCCGAAGCGGGCAAGCTGATTCTGTTCGGCTCGGTAAAGACCACCGATAAAAGGAAGGGCATCGACTACCTGGTTGAGGCTTGCCGCCTGCTGGCTGAACAGCATCCGGAGCTGACCGAACACCTCGGCGTAGTGGTACTGGGCAATCAGTCGCGCCGATTAGAGCAGTTGCTTCCGTTGAAGACCTATCCGCTCGACTTTGTCATCGATGAGCACCGCTTAGTTGATATATACAACGCTGTCGACGGCTACGTCACTCCCTCGTTGGAAGAGAACCTGCCCAACACCATCATGGAAGCCATGTCGTGCGGAGTGCCTTGCGTGGGGTTCCGAACGGGCGGCATTCCCGAGATGATAGACCACCTGCACAACGGCTACGTGGCGGATTATCGCTCTGCGCAGGATTTTGCCGACGGCATCCACAGACTGCTGACCGACCCCGACAACGATACCCTTGCCGAGCAGGCTTACCGAAAAGCGGCAAGCTGCTATTCGGAGAGTGTGGTTGCCAAGCGTTACATCGAACTCTACAACAAAATAACGGGCACCCATGTATAAGCGGGCGACACCGGTATTCAGCATCGTCACGGTGACCCGTCAGGCGGCGGCTACGCTCGAAGATACCCTCCAAAGTGTCATCGCGCAGACGTGGCACCACAAGGAGTACATCGTGATTGACGGTGCCTCTACCGACGGCACGCTTGCCATCATCGACAAGTACCGTGCCCACATCACCCACTTGGTGAGCGAACCCGACAAGGGGCTGTATGATGCCATGAACAAAGCCCTGGCGCTTGCTTCCGGCGACTATCTCTGCTTCCTGAACGCCGGCGACTGCTTCCACGAAGACGACACGTTGCAATTGATGGCACACCAGTTGCACAACGGCGAACTGCCCGATATTCTGTATGGCGAAACTGCCATTGTCGACGACAAGCATCACTTCCTGCGCATGCGCCGACTCTCCGCCCCCGACGTGTTGACATGGCGAAGCTTTCGACACGGCATGTTGGTCTGTCACCAGGCATTCTTCGTGAAGCGCACACTGGCGGAGCCTTATGACCTGCGCTACCGTTTCTCCTCCGATTTCGACTGGTGCATCCGCATGATGAAGAAAGCCCGCACCCTTCACAACACCCGCCTCACCCTGATAGATTACTTAGAAGAGGGTATGACAACAGCCAACCACAAAGCCTCTTTGCGTGAACGTTTCCGTATCATGTCGAAGCATTATGGTTGGCTGTCAACGCTGTTGCGCCATGCCTGGTTCGTTGTCAGGCTGGTTGTCCGGCGTTAGTCGGTCGGCACCTGCCGTTTACTTGTACTGTCCCCAGTTGGTATTGCGCATGTCGCCGCTCTTAGCCAGTTCTACGTGCATGCCGAAAGCAGCCTGTAGGGCTTGCGGTGTCTGCGACTTGCCGTCGGTGAGCTTGAGATAATCCCACAACAGGTTCTTATAGTCGGGGTGTGCACAATTCTCGATGATGGCTTGTGCCCGTTCTTTGGGACCCTTGCCGCGCAAGTCGGCAATGCCCTGTTCGGTAATGATTACGTTGACCGAGTGTTCGCTGTGGTCAGCGTGTGACACCATCGGCACGATGGCGCTAATCTTTCCCTCCTTGGCTTCCGACGGGCAGGTGAAGATAGAGATATAGGCATTGCGGGTAAAGTCGCCCGAGCCTCCGATGCCGTTCATCATCTTGGTACCTCCGATGTGTGTAGAGTTGACGTTGCCGTAGATGTCGGCTTCAATGGCTGTGTTCATGGCAATGACGCCCAATCGGCGCACCACTTCGGGGTTGTTCGATATTTCCGACGGGCGGAGCACCAGCTTGTCGCGGAAGAAATCCATATTGTCGTACACCTCTTGCAGACAGTCGTTGGTCACAGTCAGCGAGCAGGTGCTGCCGAACTTGATTCGTCCGTCGCGTATCAATCCGATAACGGCATTCTGAATCACTTCGGTGTACATTTCGAACGGCGGTATGGTGGTGTCGCGTCCCAAAGCGCCCAGCACGGCGTTGGCAATGTTGCCCACGCCCGATTGCAGCGGCAGGAATGTCGAGGGGATGATACCGCGCTTCAGGTCGGCAACCAGGAAGTCGGCTACCTTCTGTCCGATCATCTCGGTGATGGGGTCGGCTTCGCTGAAGTGGCGTGCTTCGTCAGGCCAGTTGGTCTCTACCACGCCGACAATCTTCTTCGGGTCTACCTGGATATAAGGCGTACCGATGCGGTCGCTGGGCTTGTAGATAGGAATCTCACGGCGGTAAGGAGGGTCGAGCGGTTCGTACACGTCGTGCAGTCCCATGCCGCTTTTGCTGTGGGCAGCGTTCAGTTCGACTACGATTTTGGGCGCCAATCGGCAGAGAGTAGGCGAGATGCCGCCGGCAGCAGTGAGGTAGATTTTCCCGTCCTCGGTCACTTCGCACGCTTCGATGATGGCGATGTCGACCTTGCCCATGAATCCGTAGCGCACCTCCTGCGCCATCTGCGACAGGTGGATGTCGTTATAGGCTATCTCCCCATTGTTCACAGCCTTGCGGAAATCGTTGTTGGTAGTGTAGGGCGCGCGGTAGCGGATTGCCTTGACGCGCGACAGAATGCCGTCGCACGATTCTCCGGTAGAAGCTCCGGTGAATATGCCCACTTGGAAAGGATTCCCCTTTGCGTGTTCTGCTTCTGCGATTTTTGCTAATTCAGCCGTAACGGCTTTGGCGGTGCCCGCGGGTGTAAATCCACTCAACCCGATGTTGTCACCATGTTTGATAAGACCGGCAGCCTCGGCTGCCGAAATGTAATTCAATGCCATAATTGTTGCTAATATATTTGATAATTGAGTTGCAGCTTAACTTCTTTCAAGTAACCACCGGACAGTGGTCTGTATCCGGCTATCACACGCTTGTTGTATGGTTGTTGTTGTCTGTTGATTCAATATTTCCGTTGCAGTATCTCTCCCCAGATGATGGCTTTGCGTGCTTCTTCTGCCGAGCGGATAGTAAACTCGGAGGCAGCTTCGGTCTCTGCGTTGTCAGCGGGCAGCGCGGACGGATGGGCAAGCGATGAATAGGCAGGGGATGTGGTAGAAGATGCGGTTGTTCGCACAGCCTCCTCGTCGGCTAAGAAAGGGCGGGGTGTTTTCCTGTTCTTTTTAGTCCGGGCTTTATCGGGTTGCGGAATGCTTGTTTCCCGTTCGAAGGGGTTGAACGGACGCGGCACGAATACCTCCTGTTCTTCCTCTTCCTGAGGTATAACAGGCTTTTTACCGGCATTTTTCTGTGCTTCTTTCTTGTATTCGTGTATAACACCGAATGCAATGATGCCGACTATCACTAAGAATTGTATAATACCGTCCATAAGTGTATCTCTTGATTTTTGCCGCCAAAGGTAGCTATTTATATTTGAATCAACATTAATGTAGGGACATGAAAAAAGGGCAGCTTCACAGCTCCCCTTTCTATTTTTAACCTAAACCTTAACTATGAAAAAATCTAATGTTTCTTTCGCGGACAAAGATAGAGGCTTCGTTGATAGCATCCAAACGCACAGACAGAAAAGTTCATCCCATTAACTCATTTTAACGAGCAATTAAAATCCGATCCGAAAAGAACCGCTCTTCTACCGGAAAGGTTCTATCTTTGCCGCGCCGTCCGCGGTACAGTCAACCCTTATCGACAGCCTGGAACAGCTCTGTCCTACCGAGACAAGCGTTTCATCCCATTGAGACAAGCGCGTTGTCCTGTTGAGACGGGACTGTTGTCCCATTGAAACCGGACTACTGTCCGGCTGAGATCAGACTGCTGTCCGGCTGAGCCTTCGGAATTGTAGCGAAGCGGCGTTGTCATTGAAGTGAAAGCGATATAAGAAGATATAATATATTTATGGAGAACAAAACGTTGTTCATTGAGACTTACGGTTGCCAGATGAATGTGGCAGATAGTGAAGTGATTGCCGCCGTGATGCAGATGGCGGGGTATGT
>JAISGR010000081.1 GCA_031262995.1 Prevotellaceae bacterium
TGCGGCGGCGAGATTCTCGACTCGGCACAGGGACTGCCCGAAAGCGCTTACCTGAAGCATTGTACCAAGCAGGGCAGCGAACAGCTGCGCCTCACCTTCGAGCAGGGCGAACTGAAAGCTGTCAATGACACTCCGTTCGACGACCCCATCCAAGCGATACAGCAAGTGGAGGAGATCGGCGCCGCCTATGCCATCGGTCGCGACATGCATGTGGGCGACACCATCATCGGCATCAAGGGACGGGTGGGCTTCGAAGCAGCCGCCCCCATGCTGATTATCGGCGCACACCGCTTCCTCGAGAAATACACACTGAGCAAATGGCAACAGTACTGGAAGGATCAGGTAGCCAACTGGTACGGCATGTTCCTGCACGAAAGCCAGTACCTCGAACCGGTGATGCGCGACATCGAAGCGATGCTCGCCTCCTCGCAACGCCATGTCAACGGAACCGTGATCCTCGAACTGCGCCCGCTCTCTTTCTCCACCGTAGGGGTAGAGAGCCAAGACGACCTCGTGAAGACCAAGTTCGGCGAATACGGCGAGATGCAGAAGGGCTGGACGGCAGAAGATGCCAAAGGCTTTATCAAAGTGACCTCCACCCCCCTGCGTGTCTACTACAATAATCATAAAGACGAAGTGATATGATACGGGTAGGCATTATCGGAGGAGCCGGTTACACGGCAGGCGAACTGATCCGCCTGCTGCTGAACCATCCCGAAGCTGAAATGGTGTTTGTCAACAGCGTCAGCAACGCGGGCAACCGCATCACCGACGTGCACGAAGGGCTGTACGGCGAAACCGACCTCACCTTTACCGACGAACTGCCGCTCGAAGAAATCGACCTGCTCTTCTTCTGCACCGCCCACGGCGATACGCGCAAGTTCATGGAGAGCCACCTCCTGCCCGACACGCTGAGGATTATCGACCTTTCGATGGATTACCGCATCGCCGCACCCGACCACGACTTTGTGTACGGACTGCCCGAGCTGAACCGCCGCGCCACCTGCAAAGCCATGCACGTGGCAAACCCGGGCTGCTTTGCCACTTGCATTCAGTTGGGCTTGCTGCCGCTTGCCAAGAACCTGCTGCTCACGGGCGACATCTCTGTCAATGCCGTTACCGGCAGCACCGGCGCCGGTGTGAAGCCGGGCAGCACCTCACACTTCAGCTGGCGCGACAATAACATGAGCGTCTACAAAGCGTTCGACCACCAGCACGTGCCCGAAATACGCCAGTCGCTCCGGCAGCTACAGAACAGCTTCCACTCCGACATCGACTTTATTCCCTATCGCGGAAACTTCCCGCGAGGCATCTTTGCCACGCTGGTGGTGAAGACGAAAGTCGCACTCGACGAGCTTGTGCGCCTCTACGGGGAGTATTACGAAAAGGACTCTTTCACCTTCGTCGTCGACAAGAATATCGATCTCAAGCAGGTGGTGAATACCAACAAGTGTCTGCTGCATCTGGAGAAACACGGCGACAAGCTGCTGATCATCTCCTGCATCGACAACCTGCTGAAAGGAGCCAGCGGACAGGCTGTACACAACATGAATCTGATGTTTAATTTAGAAGAAACCGTAGGCTTGCGGCTCAAACCAAGCGCATTTTGATGAGACTATTTGATGTATATCCGCTTTTCGATATCAATGTCGTCAAGGGGAAGGGCTGTCGCGTATGGGACAGCCGGGGAACGGAGTATCTCGATCTGTATGGCGGTCATGCCGTCATCTCCATCGGTCATGCACACCCCCATTATGTGGACATGATCGGCAGGCAGGTGGCAACACTGGGGTTCTATTCCAACTCGGTCGTCAACACCCTGCAACAACAACTGGCAGAACGGCTGGGAAAGATGTGCGGCTACGACGACTATGCGCTGTTCCTGATTAACAGCGGTGCCGAAGCCAACGAGAACGCCCTGAAGCTGGCATCGTTCTACAACGGACGGACGCGCATCGTCTCGTTCGTCCAAGCATTCCACGGACGTACATCGCTGGCTGTAGAGGCAACCGATAACCCGAAAATCATTGCCCCCGTCAATGCCTGCGGACACGTCACCTACCTTCCGCTGAACGATATTCAGGTGATGGAACAGGAGCTGGCAAAGGGGGACGTGTGCGCCGTCATCATCGAAGGCATTCAGGGCGTAGGAGGTATCCAAGTGCCCGACACTCCTTTCCTGCACGCCTTGCGAGCTGCCTGTACACGGCATAACACCGTACTTGTTTTGGATGAGATACAGAGCGGTTACGGACGCACCGGACAATTCTTCGCCCACCAATACAGCGACATCCGCCCCGACATGATCACCGTGGCAAAAGGCATCGCCAACGGTTTCCCGATGGGCGGCGTGCTCATCAGTCCGATGTTCACCCCCGTGTACGGACAGCTGGGAACCACCTTCGGCGGTAATCACCTTGCTTGTTCCGCTGCGCTGGCAGTGCTCGATGTGATGGAACAGGAATCACTCATCGAAAATGCGGCAACCGTCGGCTCCTATCTGATAGGGGAGCTGAAACAACTGCCGGGCATCAAGGAGGTGCGCGGTCGCGGCTTGATGATCGGACTGGAATTCGAACAACCGATAAAAGAGCTTCGCAACAGGTTGTTGCACGAACAGCACGTCTTCACCGGCGCCAGCGGCACACATGTGTTGCGTCTGCTGCCGCCACTCTGCCTGAGCAGGGAAGAATCCACATCGTTTTTGGATAAGCTAAACAAAGCATTGAAGTAGCGGGTTATTGTCCTCTTTAACGTGAGTTCGACCTAAGCCGCGGGCTAAAGAAGTCCGACGCCATTCCTGTCTCGCTACCTTAATAGGACTATATCACAGTGTTTGATATGGCTATATCACGATGCTTGATATGACCATATCACGGTGTTTGATATGACCATATCACGGTGTTTGATATGACTATATCACGGTGCTTGATATGACTATATCAAAGGTCTTGATATGGCTATATCAAAGTCGTTTGCTAAGGTGGGGGCGCACTTACGCTACGGAAGGAGTGCATGGTCGGCATTACCTTTTCTTATATCAAACTCACGTTCTTTAAAAAGGTTTTTGTTGCTGTCAAGTCTTAAAATACCCTCTTAAATTATAATAAAATTGGGAGCCTTTTATGCGCTTGGATAGAGTTATTGTTATCTTTGCGGCGTTTGACAATCGTGTGAAAGCACTGATGGAGAAAGACAAAGGAGTTTATGGACATATTCATTTACAAACATTAATTCATACTTAGAAATGACCAAAAAGTTGTATTTGCCCTTAATAGCGGCATTGATGGTTGCACTTGCTGCATGCAGCCCGAAGATGGGAGAACTCTCTTCCGATTATTTCACTGTGACGCCTCAGGTGCTGGAGGCGGTTGGCGGCAAAGTTCCCGCCACGATCAATGGTAAGTTCCCTGAAAAATACTTCAACAAGAAAGCCGTAGTCGAGGTTACGCCGGTACTGAGATGGAACGGCGGAGAAGCCAAAGGACAACCTGCGGTATTCCAGGGCGAGGATGTAAAAGGAAACGACCAGACTATCTCCTACAAGATGGGTGGTAACTACACCATGAAGACTTCTTTCGACTATGTACCTGACATGGCGAAGTCGGAACTCTATCTGGAATTCAAAGTTGTCATAGGAATGAAGTCTATCTCCATTCCCGCCGTTAAGGTGGCAGATGGTGTGATCTCTACCTCGGAACTGGTAGAAAATACCCTTTCCACCGCCACACCGGCTACGGGTAACGACGCCTTCCAGCGCATCATCAAGGAGAAAAAGGATGCCAACATCATGTTCCTGATTCAGCAAGCCAATATCCGTGCCGGCGAACTGAAGAACGCCAAAGACTTCAGCGCCGACGTGAAAGAGGTGAACGACGCTGTGAACAAGAAAATCAGTAACATCGAAGTGTCGGCTTATGCATCGCCCGACGGTGGCGTGAGCCTGAATACCAAGCTGGCTGAAAACCGGCAGGACAATACTGCCAAGGTGATAGGACAGAACCTGAAAAAGTCGAAAATAGATGTGCCCGTCGATACCAAATATACGGCACAAGACTGGGAAGGCTTCCAGGAACTGGTTTCCAAATCGAACATTCAGGATAAACAGGTCATCCTGCGCGTACTCTCCATGTATCAGGATCCCGAACGCCGCGAACAGGAAATCAAGAACATCTCGTCGGTGTACAAAACTCTTGCCGACGAAATCCTGCCGCAACTCCGCCGTTCGCGCCTGACGCTGAACTACGAAGTGATAGGCAAGTCCGATGACGAAATCGCCAATCTGGCAAGCGCTGACCCGGGCAAACTTTCGATAGAAGAGCTGCTCTATGCCGCTACCCTGACCAAGGATGCTGCCAAGCAGACCGATATCTACACCAAAGCTACCCAACTCTTCCCGAACGACTACCGTGCCTACAACAACTTGGGCAAGCTCTCTTACCAAGCTGGTCAGTTGGACAGAGCCGAATCGTACCTGAAGAAAGCCCTGTCGCTTCAGAACGCCCCCGAGGTGAACATGAATCTGGGTCTTGTAGCACTGGCTAAGGGTGACAAGGCTGCCGCCGAGACTTACCTGAGCAAGGCGTCGGGCACTCCGGAGCTGAACGAATCGCTGGGTAACCTCTACATCGCTCAAGGTCAGTACGACCGCGCCGTAAGCGCCTTTGGCGACGCAAAAACCAACAGCGCCGCGCTGGCACAGATTCTTGCCAAGGATTACAATAAGGCAAAGAACACACTGGCAAACGTAAC
>JAISGR010000141.1 GCA_031262995.1 Prevotellaceae bacterium
TGGTTCCGTAGCTCAGCTGGATAGAGCAACAGCCTTCTAAGCTGTGGGTCGAGCGTTCGAATCGCTCCGGAATCACTCTTTAGCCTTATATTTTCTGCAACAACATCCTGACTTCCCGCGGAGGCTATACCATCGTAATTAAGTGGTATAGCCTCTGTGCTGTTGGGGGCATCCCTGCCTGCTATTATAAGCCCCCCGTTCCATGCTATTGGGACGGAGGGCTTGTCTTGTTCTTCCTCACCTGATAGAATCAAAATATGCAAAGAAGAGTTAGTCAGATACCCAGCATAGCCGACGGGGAGATATTCAGCGTTCGACACAATAACCGTGCAATTTTCAATGTTGGTTCTGAACGTCCCGATACATAATCATTGATACGTGAAGGACTTACACCAATCTTTCCTGCCAATTGCTTTTGAGTCATGCCTTGCTCTTCGAGGGATAGCTCAATCAGTTCAGACGCCGTAGGCTTGGCTATCGGAAAATGCGCTTTCTCGTAATCTATTACGATGTCGGACATTAGGGATAACTCTATGGCATGTTTATCGTTAGCAGGGGTATGCTCGCTAATCTGTGGCAAAAGCTCTTCCACTCTTGTCAATGCAAATTCGTATTGTTCTTTTGTTACTCTGCTCATAAAGTGTAGCTATTTAAATGGTTAAACAATCTATGCTATCATAATCTTTGTGAGTTCCAACCCAGCGAACAAAAATATAGCCCATCGTAAATTTGACGACAACAACCAGTCGATAATTGTTGCCTTTTATATTAAATACATAACGTTGACTCCCAATATAGTCAGCCGAAGGAAAATCTGTCCGTATATCAGAAAAGTTTTTCCATTTGGCTGTTTCTACAATATCATACCAACGTTCAAGAGCGATGCGTGAGTCTTCACGCCCTTTCGTTTCGTAGAACTCCTTCAATTTTCTATGCGATACAACTCTCATTTCGTTTATTTTGCCGCGAAGATAACATGAAATTCTGAATCATCGAATATTATCTCATTGATAATTTGAAATTCAATAGATTCGGAGGTAAATAGAATAAGTAACTCATCGCGGATTCTGATTAGGACTAATTATTTAACGTGAGTTCTGTTAGGGAGATGACGGGATAGCAACCAATGAATCGTTGAATACGCTGTAAATTTTTATCCCAACAATCATACGTCCGTGAATAGTGGCTCAGAGATACTTCTGAGCGGGGTGAAACTTTGGTCTCGACAAAACGGTGCTTTTGTCTCGACAAAGTGATGCTTTTGTCTCGACAAAGCAGTGCTTTGGTCTCGACTAAGTTTGCCTCTCTCCGAAGATGTCAATAATTCTCTGTTGATTTGGCGGGGGACGTTTCGTGCAAAAGGTAGATGCGATATGTCATCGCATGGCTGCTACCGGCATTGCGGTGAAGAACTTGAGCGTACAGGTAGTGACTAAAGAAAAAAAAGCATACTTTTGTCGGGAGATAATAAACATACCTTCCTTATGAGATACTTTGAAGGGTTCAGCCTCTTTTTCAAGATAGGATTATTCACCATAGGCGGTGGTTATGCCATGATTCCGCTCATAGAATCCGAGGTGGTTTCGCGGCGGTCGTGGATAGCACGCGAGGAGTTTATCGACCTGCTGGCAGTCGCCCAATCGCTGCCGGGGGTGTTTGCGGTGAACATTGCCATCTTTATCGGCTACAAGTTGCGGGGCGTGCGGGGCAGTGTGGTCACGGCGCTCGGCACTATTCTCCCTTCGTTCCTGATTATTCTTGCCATCGCCCTGTTCTTTCAGCACTTCAAGGAGAACAGCGTGGTGGAGCGTATCTTCAAGGGGATCCGTCCCGCGGTGGTGGCGCTGATCGCTGCTCCGGTGTTTACGCTGGGCAAGTCTGCCCGCCTCATCCGCTATACGCTGTGGATTCCGGTGGTGTCGGCGCTGCTTATCTGGCTGCTCGGATTCTCGCCTGTATGGATCATCTTGTTGGCAGGGACGGGCGGTTTGCTGTATCATAAGTGGGCAAAGAAAATCGAAGTTTAATCAATCAAGATGCTATATATCCTGCTTTTCTATACCTTCTTCAAGATAGGGCTGTTTGGTTTCGGTGGCGGTTATGCCATGCTGTCGCTCATACAGGGCGAGGTGGTGACCCGTTACGGATGGATCGACACGCAGGAGTTTACCGACATTGTGGCGGTGAGTCAGATGACCCCCGGTCCCATCGGCATCAATGCTGCCACCTATGTGGGCTATGTGGCAACGGGCAGCGCGTGGGGGTCGGTGGTGGCGACACTGGCAGTTGTGCTTCCGTCGTTTGTCTTGATGCTGAGTGTGAGCAAGCTGCTGTTGAAGTACCGCAAGCATCCCTTGGTCGAGGCGCTCTTCGGCGGACTGCGTCCTGCCATCGTGGGCTTGCTGGCGGCGGCGGCGCTCACCCTGATGACGACAGCCAACTTCGGTTCGCCCGATGCCGACCGGCGCACGTTCATCATCAGTTGCCTGCTCTTTGTTGTCACTTTCGTCGCCACCCGGCGATTCAAGATAAATCCCATCCTGATGATTCTAATTGCCGGAGTTGCCGGCTATATACTCTATTGATATGCCGGCTCCCATCACCATAAAAGACATTGCCCGTGCCCTGAGTGTGGCGCCCAGTACCGTATCGCGTGCCTTGAAAGACAGTCCCGACATCAGCAAGGAGATGCGGCAGCAGGTGCGTGCGTATGCCAGCGAACACAATTACAAACCCAATGCGTTTGCCATTAACCTGCGTTCGAGCACTTCCAACACCATCGGCGTCATTGTGCCGCAGCTGGTGCATCACTTCTTCTCGTGCGTGTTGAGCGGCATCGAAGCCGCCGCAGCGAAGGCGGGCTACAACATTCTGGTGGCGCAAAGCAACGAGTCGTACGAACAGGAGGTGAAGATTGTGCAGACGTTCCTCTCCGCCCGCGTGTGCGGCATCATCGCTTCGCTTGCCAAGGAGACCTCCGACTACGACCACTACCGGGAGCTGCTGGCAAACAACATACCCATCGTGTTCTACGACCGCATCTGCACCGAGCTGAAAACCGAACGTGTGGTGGTCGACGATTATGCCGGTTCGTTCGCTGCCGTGGAGTATATGATTCAGACGGGCTGCCGCCACATCCTCTTCTACGGGGCTGCCCCTCACCTGGAAATCACCAAGAACCGGCGCAACGGCTATCTGGATGCCATGAAAAAGTATCGCATGCACGTCGACGACAGCATGATGCTGCTTTGCGACACGCGCGAACGCGCCATTGCCATCACGCCCGACATACTGGAGCAGCCGGAACGTCCCGACGGATTCTTTGCCATCAATGACGAAACTGCTGCCGGCATCCTTTACGCCTGCAAGTTGATGGGTGTACAGGTGCCTGCCGAAGTGTCCATCTGCGGATTTACCGACGGTGTCATTGCCCGGAACACCGACCCCAAGCTGACCACCGTGGAGCAGCGGGGAGAGGAGATAGGGCGGAGCGCTTTCGACATCCTTCTCAACAAGATAGAGGGAGGCGACGAGGTGAAGCTCAACAATAAAATCGTTCGAACCAATCTGGTGGTGAGGGGAACGACAAAATGAACAATCAGTATTCAAAACGATAACTTAAAACAGATATTCATGAAAGTTAAGCCCGATTTAAGCTTTTGGAAGCTTTGGAACATCAGTTTCGGCTTCTTCGGCGTACAGATAGCGTATGCCTTGCAGAGTGCCAACATCAGTCGCATCTTCTCCACACTGGGTGCCGACCCGCACAACCTGAGTTATTTCTGGATACTGCCTCCGCTGGCAGGCATCCTTGTGCAGCCTGTCGTGGGCGCTGCCAGCGACCGTACGTGGACACGCCTGGGACGACGCATTCCCTACCTCTTCGTGGGTTCGCTCATTGCCGTGCTGGTGATGTGCCTGTTGCCCAATGCCGGCAGCTTCGGCATGGCGGTAAGCACTGCCATGATATTCGGGCTAGTGTCGCTCATGTTTCTCGATACCTCAATCAACATGGCGATGCAACCCTTCAAAATGATGGTGGGCGACATGGTCAACGAGAAACAGAAGGGACTGGCTTACTCCATTCAGAGCTTCCTCTGCAATGCCGGCAGTCTGGTGGGCTATCTATTCCCTATCATATTCGCCTGGATAGGTATCGCCAATACGGCGCCCGAAGGGATGATTCCCCCGTCGGTCATCTACTCCTTTTATATCGGCGCAGCCATCCTGATACTCTGCGTGATTTATACCGTAGCCAAGGTGAAAGAGATGCCGCCTACCGAATATGCCGAGTATCACGGCATCACCGAAGCCGAGGAACACGAGAAAACCAATATGCTGAAGCTGCTCGTCAAAGCGCCCAAAGCGTTCTGGACGGTAGGATTGGTGCAGTTCTTCTGCTGGTTTGCGTTCATGTTTATGTGGACGTACACCAACGGCAGTGTGGCTGCCCATGCCTTCGATGCGCCTACGATAGCGAGCACGGTGAACGGCGTCGGCAAGGTGGTGCTCGACACCAAGAGCGTGCAGTATCAGGATGCTGCCGATTGGGTAGGGGTGCTGTTTGCCGTACAAGCCATCGGGTCGGTCATCTGGGCAGCGTGCGTTCCCTGGTTCAAGAATCGCAAGTTCATCTACTCCCTCAGCCTGGTGCTGGGAGCCATCGGGTTCATCTCGGTACTGTTTATCACCAACCAATACCTGCTGTTCGGCTCGTTCCTGTTGATAGGCTGTGCGTGGGCTGCCATGCTGGCATTGCCGTTCACCATCCTGACCAACGCCCTGACCGGTAGCCATATTGGTACCTATCTGGGACTGTTCAACGGCACCATTTGTATTCCGCAGATAGTGGCAGCCGCATTGGGTGGAAGCATCCTCTCGCTGCTCACCACGCCGGGGTCGCTGCCTCCGGAGGTAGACATGCTGGTCATTGCCGGCGTCATGCTGCTTATCGGAGCAGGGTGTGTGTACCTGATTAAAGAAAGGAACTGACATGAAACAGTACCTGAAGATAGACGAGTGGAACATCATTGAAGAGGGCTTTCAAGCCGACAACCTGCGCATGTCGGAAAGCATCTTTAGCCTGGGCAACGGACACTTCGGCGAACGGGGAAACTTTGAAGAACCGTACAGCAGTGACTCTTACCGGGCATCGTTCGTGGCAGGCATCACCTTCCTGAACAAGACGCGCGTGGGGTGGTGGAAGAACGGCTACCCGCTCTTCAGCACCAGCGTGCCGTTGGCTGCCGACTGGAGAAGCGTCAAGCTGCGCCTCATCGACGAAGAACTCGATTTGGCCACTTGGGGCGTGAACCGGTTCAGCCGGAAGCTCGATATGCAGGCAGGATTGACGCATCGGGAGATGGAGATCACCTCGCCACGGGGACACCGCTTGTACGTCGAGGTCACACACATTGACCACATCGGGCGTTCCGACTTGTGCATCATTGAGTACAGTGTGAAGTCGATGAACTATACGGGCAAGGTCTCGCTGTTGCCGCTGATCAATCTCGACGTCAGGTGCAAGGAAGATACATCCGGCGAAAAGGTATGGAACATCCTGCGGGCAGGCATTGACGACGATTGTGCCTACCTGTGGACGCAAACCCGGCGCGAAGATGCGCAGGTGTGCTACGCCACTACTTATACCGTCAAGAAGAACGGAGCGGCATGTGCCACCCATCCCATCCGCGTCGAACAGGAGAAGCAGGTGGGGTTCAGCATCGGCGTCGACGTCAAGCCCGGCGACAGTGTCAGGTTGGTGAAGTATGCCGCCATCTCGTCGTCGCTCTATTGTGATCGCAACAAACTGATGGAACATGCCCTTGCCGAAGTCCGACAGGCAAAGAGTATCGGCATGGAGCACCTGAAAAACGAACAGCAACAGGCATGGAGCAGGATATGGGACGACATGGATGTGCAGATCGACGGAGACCCGGCAGCCCAGCAAGGCATCCGCTATAACATCTTCCAACTTCGACAAGCCTATCTGGGAGACAGCCCGAGACTGAACATTGGCCCCAAAGGATTTACCGGCGAGAAGTATGGCGGCAACACCTACTGGAACAGCGAATTGTGCTGCGTTCCCTTCTTCCTGACTGCCACTCAGCAACCTGTTGCCGAGAACCTGCTGATGTACCGGTATAACCAACTCCCCAAAGCCATCGAGAATGCTGCCAAGCTGGGTATATGCGGAGGAGCGGCGCTCTATCCGCAAGTGACGTACAACGGCGAAGAGTGTCACAACGAATGGGAGATTACCTTCGAAGAGATACACCGGAACAACATCATTGTCTTTGCCCTGCTGCAACACGCCACGCTCACCGGAAGCGATGCCTATATCGCCCGTTACGGACTGGAAATCATGATTGCCGTAAGCCGGTACTGGAGCCGGCGGGTCTCTTTCTCACAGCCCAAACAGCAGTATGTGATACTGGGCGTGACCGGTCCCGACGAATACGAAAACAATGTGGACAACAATTGGTACACCAACTACTCCTGCGTGAAGTGCCTCCGGATAACCCTCCATTATATCGAGCTGGTGGCAGCGCAATATCCCGACGACTATGCACGCATCCGGCGGACTGTCAACCTGAACCTGCGTGAGGAAGCCGAACGGTGGAACGACATCATCAACCGCATGTACCTGCCTGTCGACAGCCGTTTGGGTATCTTCGTACAGAACGACGGCTTTATGGACAAGGAGCTGCAAAGCGTCGATGCCATCCCGCCCGACGAACGCCCCATCAACCAGCACTGGTCGTGGGATCGCATACTGCGCTCCTGCTACATCAAGCAGAGCGATGTGTTGCTGGGTCTCTATCTCTTCTATACCGACTTCGACCTCGACACCGTGCGGCGCAATTTCGAGTTCTACGAGCCGATGACCGTGCACGAATCGTCGCTCTCTCCGCACATACATGCCATTCTGGCTGCGCGCCTCGGCAAGGTGGAAAAGGCGTACCGGCTGTTTTTGCATGCCACCCGCCTCGACCTCGACGATTATAACAACGAAACGCAAGACGGACTGCACATCACGAGCATGCCCGGCAGCTGGCTTGCCATCGTACGGGGATTTGCCGGCATGCAGGTGCGCAACGATACGCTCCAATTCAATCCGGTCATTCCGGCGCAGTGGCGCAGTTATGCTTTCAAGGTCAACTTCCGCAAAAGAACCATCAGGCTATGTGTCACCCCCGAGGAGACCCGAGCCACCTTGCTGAAAGGCGAGCCTGTCGATATCTTGATAAACGGACAGGTCGTTTCGCTGTGATAGGCACGATATACCATATTATATATGCACACCATGACCCCTTCACGGAAAGTAGCCGGATACATCAGCCGCGAGCAACTCTTTGGACAACAAGACCGGCTGATTGTCGCACTGAGCGGCGGCGCCGATTCGGTTGCGTTGCTGCGCCTGTTGCTTCAATTGGGCTATCTCTGCGAAGCCGCCCACTGCAACTTCCACCTGCGGGGAGAGGAGTCTGATCGCGACGAAGCGTTTGTCGGTGAACTGTGTAACCGGTTGGGTGTCGCCCTGCACATCCGGCACTTCGACACCGCACAGGAAGCTGCCCGCCTGCACATCTCCGTCGAAATGGCTGCCCGACAGTTGCGGTACGACTGGTTCCACACCCTGCTGCATGAGAGAAACGCCGACGCAATAGCCGTGGCACACCATCGCGACGACAGCGCCGAAACCCTGCTGCTCAACCTGATACGGGGGGCAGGGCTGAAGGGATTGACCGGTATACGCCCCAAGAACGGTTGCATCGTGCGCCCGCTGTTGTGCCTTGACCGCAGGGAGATACTGGACTATCTGCGGCACATCCGTCAGCCTTATGTCACCGACAGCACCAACCTGCAAGATCAATATGTCCGCAACAAAATACGCCTCGACCTGCTCCCGCTGATGGAAACCGTCAATCCTTCCGTGCGCGAAACGCTGGCACAGACTGCCGACCGCCTCGAAGACGCGCTCCTCATCTACAAAGAGGCAGTGGAAGCTGCCAAGCTGCGCATATCGACTCCGCAAGGCATCCGCATCGACGCACTGCTGAAGGAGACGGCGCCACGAACCATTCTTTTCGAGCTGATTCATCCGCTGGGATTCAACACGGCACAAACCGACGACATTTTTACCGCCCTCACCGCGCTGCCTGGAAGGGTGTTTCGCAGCACCGATTACCGATTGGTGAAAGATCGGGATATGTTGCTCATCTCCCCCTGCAATCAACCCGCCGATGCGGCACACACACTTCAACCCCCGTTCAAACTGTATATGGAGAGGCAACCCTATACGCCCGCATTCGTCATTCCGCGCAATTCCGATACCGCCTGTCTGGATGCCGGAAAACTGACTGCGCCTCTCCAACTGCGCTTGTGGCAACACGGAGATGTCTTTGTCCCTTTCGGAATGACCGGAAAGAAGAAGGTCAGCGACTACCTCACCGACCGCAAATTCTCCCTGTTGCAAAAGGAACAGCAATGGGTGTTGTGCTGCGGGACACAAATCGCATGGCTGGTGGGGGAACGGATAGACAATCGTTTCAGAATAGATGAAAATACGCGGGAAATAGTGATTATTAACAAGGAAAACAGGGTAAACGACGACTAATCAGTGCTTTCTGACGAAAAAAAGCGGTCAATATATTTGTTGATGAAAAACATTCTCTATCTTTGCGGCGTTTTATTCACCTCAACAACGAATATCCCAATCATTTTTTTGAGAAAGACTAAAGACCAATACGCAAATTGTGCACTGCACAACCGTGTTTCTATTCGTTTCTATTCCAAAAAACAAGAAGTATTTTAACCATTTCACATATAATTACTGTATGTATAACATCATTCAATTGAACGACAAAAGCTTGTCGGAACTTCAAGGCATTGCCCAAGAATTAGGTATTAACAAAACAGACACGCTAAAAAAAGAAGAACTTGTCTACAAAATCCTCGATGAACAGGCAATCGCCGGCGCTACCCGAAAAGTAGCTGCCGACAAACTGAAAGACGAACGCAAAGGCGAAAAAGGACAAAAACGTCCGAGAGTGGCAAACAAAGAAACTCCCAACAAAGTGTTCTCTGCCAACAAGAACGGCAAACTCACCAGAGCCGAAAAAGGAAAAGAGGCAACTGCCGAAGCTACCGACAGTGCTACACCAACCAAAAATGCCGTACCGGGCAAGGATGCCGCACCGGCTAAGAACGTTGCTTTGACCACCGCTGCCAAAGAAACTGCATCGGGCACAGCGCCTGTCGCTGCGCCTGCCTCTTCGAAGCGTCAGCAAGCCGAAGAGACCGAACCTGCCAAACGGAAAAGAGGACGCCCGCGCAAGGTGCAATCCGAAACGGAAAAGGCAGCGGACGAAGCAGCGGCGACAACCGGCACCTCCGCACAACCCGAACAGGGCAAGAACGGAAAGCCGACACCACAGCCTGTGACGGAAGCGCCCCGAACGGAACCAAAGGCAGAACCTGCACAAAAAAAGGTGCCTGTCGGAAATGAACCTTCAGCCGAACAGCCTGCACCGGTCAAAGTCAATGCTCCCGTACCGGCAAAGCCCAATGAACCGGCGCCTGCCAAGCCCAACGAACCGGTGCTTGCCAAGCCCAACGAACCGGCGCAGCCCCATGTATCGGACACTCCCAAACAATTTGTCATGAACAAGCCCGTCGACGAGCATGCAGCCTTGCCGGTCAACACCGGCGACGACTTCATCCCCATCGAAGAACTGGACGATTCGAACGACAAGGTGGTGCTGCCCAACGAACTCTTTGCCAAGTTCGAAGCCACCAAGGGCGAACTGCATGTACCGCAACAGCTGCCCAAAGCCGGACACAAACAGCAGCCGCCGCAGCCGCAACGTCCGCGCATGAATCAGCCCAATGTGCCTCTTAATAACAACCGTCCCAACAACCAGCGCCCGCAAGGACAACAGCCGCAGCAGGGGCAACCGCAGCAGCAACCCAAACGTCCCATGCAGCAGCCGCAGCCGCCGATGAACAACAACGACTATTTCCAGCCCGTACCCGAACGCAAACAGCCGCCCATGCGCGACTATGAGTTCGACGACATCCTGGCAGGAACAGGCGTACTGGAAATCATGCCCGACGGATATGGCTTCCTCCGCTCTTCGGACTACAATTACCTCTCTTCCCCCGACGACATTTATGTGTCGCAATCGCAAATCAAGCTCTTCGGCTTGAAGACCGGCGATGTGGTCGACGGCGTGATTCGCCCCCCCAAGGAGGGTGAGAAGTACTTCCCGCTGGTGAAGGTGAACAAGATCAACGGACGAGACCCGAGTGTGGTACGCGACCGCGTTCCCTTCGAGCACCTCACCCCGCTCTTCCCCGACGAGAAGTTCCGCCTG
The DNA here is from genome assembly GCA_031262995.1 of Prevotellaceae bacterium. GTDB lineage: Bacteria > Bacteroidota > Bacteroidia > Bacteroidales > Bacteroidaceae > Bacteroides. The sequence goes on from JAISGR010000141.1 coordinate 10,380, forward strand.
TGCAAGGGTGACCGCTCCGATTCACTGTCGGCACGCGTGGTCGACCTCTTCTCGCCCATCGGCAAGGGACAGCGTGCACTGATTGTGGCACAGCCCAAGACCGGTAAGACCATCTTGATGAAAGACATTGCCAATGCCATCGCTGCCAACCATCCCGAGGTGTACATGATTATGCTGCTCATCGACGAACGACCCGAGGAGGTGACCGACATGGCGCGAACCGTCAATGCCGAGGTGATTGCCTCGACCTTCGACGAACCTGCCGAACGGCACGTCAAGATTGCCGGCATCGTGCTGGAGAAAGCCAAACGATTGGTGGAGTGCGGACACGACGTGGTCATCTTCCTCGACTCGATCACCCGACTGGCACGTGCCTACAACACCGTGTCGCCCGCTTCGGGCAAGGTGCTCTCCGGTGGCGTCGATGCCAATGCCCTGCACAAACCCAACCGCTTCTTCGGTGCAGCGCGCAACATCGAACATGGCGGCTCGCTCACCATCCTGGCTACTGCACTCATCGACACCGGTTCGAAGATGGACGAGGTGATCTTCGAAGAGTTCAAGGGCACGGGCAACATGGAGCTGCAACTCGACCGCACGCTCTCCAACAAGCGCATCTTCCCCGCCGTCAACATCGTTGCTTCCAGCACCCGCCGCGACGACCTGCTGCAAGACAAGCAGACGCTCGACCGCATGTGGATTCTCCGTAAGTACCTGGCTGATATGAATGCCCTCGAGGCAATGGAGTTCGTGAAGGAACGTTTGGAGAAAACCCGCGATAACGACGAGTTCCTGATGAGCATGAATTCGTAACGCCCTCTCTCGATCCGCGAATAGCCATTGAACAGAGGCTGTGTCAAAACATGAAGTAGCTCTCAATTCCCTTCCTGTCGGCAGAAGGGGAATTGAGAGCTACTTATATAGGAGGAATTATCGGATGACTCGTTATAGCTCTCTTTCTTTAGACCCGCTTTGTTTTTTCTAAAAAAATGTTTTATAAATTGTTTATCTACTTTTTTGTCCTTACATTTAGCGCGTGATACAATTTTAGTGTCATACGCGCTGAGAGTATCACACACTCTAATTGTAACAGGCTCGTAACAGGAGCCGCCATTGACTCAAATTATTAACTTTTAAATCCCGTGAATATGAGAGTGATAACATTTAATGAACTCCGTAGAATCAAAGATTCATTACCCGACGGAAGCATGCATCGAATAGCCGATGAACTGGAATTGGATGTTGATACGGTGCGGAACTTTTTCGGTGGGTATCATTTCAAAGTAGGAAAAAGTGTTGGTATTCATTTAGAACCCGGACCGGATGGCGGATTAGTGTTTATGGATGACACGACCGTGCTCGACAGGGCATTGCAAATTCTGGACGAACAGGTCGTAGTTCCGGCGGAAGCATAAAAAAAGAGGTTGTCTGATAGAAAGACAACCTCTTTTTTTGTATGATATAATGACCGATATGGCACCCCATGTCATCCGTGTGCCTGCACTTCCGGGGCAATCTTCTTGATGAGTCCCTGTAACACGGTGCCCGGTCCGCACTCGGTGAAGTCGGTTGCTCCGTCTGCCACCATATTCTTTACACTTTGTGTCCAGCGTACGGGGGCGGTGAGTTGTGCCACAAGGTTCTTTTTGATTGCGACGGGGTCAGTATGCGGCAAGGCATCCACATTTTGGTAGACAGGGCATTTGGGCGTGTGTACATCCGTCGCGCTGATGGCAGCTTCCAGTTCCACTTGGGCAGGCTGCATGAGCGGTGAGTGGAACGCTCCTCCTACCTTTAACGGCAGTGCCCGTTTGGCGCCGGCTGCTTTCATTCGTTCGCACGCCTTGTTTACACCCTCTATGGAGCCGGAGATGACAATCTGTCCCGGCGAATTGTAATTGGCAGCCACGCAGACATCGCCTTCGGCGTTTACGGCGGCGCAAATCTCTTCCACCGTTTCATCGGGTAGTCCCAGAATGGCAGCCATTGTCGACGGTTGTGCTTCGCAAGCCTGCTGCATCGCTTGGGCACGGGCATAGACCAGCTTCAATCCGTCTTCAAAGCTCAGTGCACCGGCGGCTACCAATGCCGAAAATTCGCCCAGTGAATGACCGGCAGTCATTTCGGGATGAAATTCGCTGTCCAAACAGAGGGCGGAGATGACGGAGTGCAGGAAGACAGCCGGTTGTGTAACGTTGGTTTGACGCAGGTCTTCGTCGGTGCCGTCGAACATCAAGTCCGTGATGCGGTAGCCGAGAATATCATTGGCTTTCTCAAATAGCGCTTTGGCTAACGGAGAGTTTTCATACAGGTCTTTGCCCATTCCTACGAATTGGGCGCCTTGACCGGGGAATACATAAGCTTTCATCTTGATTATAAGTTTCAGTTTTTATAAAACGCTTTACGGGCTTCTCACTTAAATGCCCTGAAAGGCGCGGCAAAGGTAAAACTTAATGGGCAGATCTGCAAATATCACTAAAGTAGTCGGAGCGCCCGACTAGGGTAGTCGGAGCGCCCGACTAGGGTAGTCGGAGCGCCCGACGAGGGTAGTCGGAGCGCCCGACGCGGGTAGTCGGAGTGCCCGACTAAGGTAGTCGGAGTGCCCGACTAAGGGAG
>JAISGR010000156.1 GCA_031262995.1 Prevotellaceae bacterium
CGACTACCGGTAGTCGCGATGCCTGACTACCAGTAGTCGCGATGAGTGACTACCGGTAGTCGTGATGAGTGACTACCAGTAGTCGTAATGAGTGACTACCAGTAGTCGTGATGAGTGACTACCGGTAGTCTGGATGAGTGACTACCGGTAGTCGCTGTTCGCCGCAGCCGGCAGTGTAGGTGCGTCGCAGCCGGCAGTGTAGGTTCGTTGCAGCCGGTAGTCAAAATCACACGCATCAACGCGTGACAATTCCGTTTTAATGCCCTACATTTGCAGCCATAACCCAACAAAAAAGAGTAAACGCATGATGGACCGTATTATCGAATGTGTCCCCAACTTCAGCGAGGGACGCGACCTGCAAAAGATTGACCAAATCATTGCCCCTTTTCGTGCCCGCAAAGGGGTGAAGCTACTGGATTATAGCAACGACGAAGACCACAACCGGTCGGTGGTGACCGTGGTGGGCGAACCTGACGCACTCAAAGAGGCTGTGCTCGAAGCCATCGGCGTGGCGATCTCGGTGATCGACCTCAACCAACACTCGGGACAACATCCGCGCATGGGCGCCGTCGATGTGGTACCTTTCATCCCCATCAGGAATGTAACCATGGACGAGGCGATCGCCCTCTCGCGCGAGGTAGGCGCCGAGGCGGCAACCCGCTACGGTCTGCCGGTCTACCTGTACGAAAAGTCTGCCGCCGCGCCGCATCGCGAGAACCTGGCTGCCGTACGCAAAGGTGAATTTGAGGGATTGGTCGACAAGATGAAAAAGCCCGAGTGGCAACCCGATTACGGCAGCGCAGCTCCCCATCCCACTGCCGGTGCGGTGGCTGTCGGCGCCCGCTCGCCGCTTGTTGCCTACAACATCAACCTCAACACGCCCCAACTGTGCATCGCCACCGATATTGCCCGAAAGATCAGGTTCATCGGGGGCGGTCTGCGCTACTGCAAAGCGATGGGGGTGGAACTCAAGGAACGGGGCATCACACAGGTCTCCATCAACATGACCGACTACACCCATACCGCCCTCTACCGCGCCTTCGAGCTGGTGCGCATCGAGGCGCGCCGCTACGGGGTGAGCATCGCGGGCAGTGAGATCGTGGGACTTGTACCGATGGAAGCTTTGATTGATACCGCCTCGTACTACCTGGGATTGGAGAACTTCTCCATCCATCAGGTGCTGGAGGTGCGGATGATGGAATAGGGCTACTTGTAGAACCAGTTGAACAGCCTGTTCAGCCATTCCCAGCGGAAACGGAACCAGCGGCGGGTACCTACCTGCCTGCCGCCGAAGCGCAGCACGAAGTCGCGATAGCCGTGCCGGCGGAACGGCAGACCGACGTCCATAAACTCCAGGTGCCGGAATCCTGCCTGTGCGGCATCCTGCAAAGCGCCCCATACGGCAAGCACACCCGGATATTGCAGCCTGTAGGCATTGCGCATACCGCCCGAGAACCACAGGTAGGCGGTGTCGCCCGAATAGATGCAGGCACTGCCGCCGATAATCTTTCCCTTATAAGTGACAATGAATATCCTGGCTTTTCCGCTCTCCCTCATCAGCTGCTTGGCAAGGTGAGAGAAGAACGCTTTGTCGGGAAAGAAGCGGCGTATCTTCGAAGAGTAGATTTTGTAGAGGATGTGGGCAAACTCGTACACCTCTTCGACGGTCTGTGCCTGGCGTACCTCCGCTCCGTTCTTCAGCCCTTTCCTGATCTGCCTGATGCGGGAGGGGCTGAAGCGCGCTTCCACCCGGGGGCAGTCGTGCAGCGAGTTGTACACCCGCAACCAGTTCACGGGGAAGTAATGATGCTGCCGAAAAGCCTTGTAGCCGAACAAGGCATTGCTCAGGTTGCGGAACTCGATGACAAATGCCTCACGGAGCGCCATGTCGGTGAGTTGCTGTAACAGCTCGTCAAAGACAGCTTCCCGGTCGGTCACCTCGTCGGCATATTCGCCGGTGCCGAAGACTTCGCACCGGCGGGTGAACGAAAGCGGATAGAGATGGATGCTTTTCTGTATCACCCCCAGCAACCTGCCCACCGGCTTGCCCTCCTCGGATGCCACAACCAGCAAAGGTGTGTACCCCGACGTGGCTTCGTAGAGACGAAACAAGTCGATGGAATGGAACGTGTCGCAACCCGGAGGCAACGGAGGAATGTCGCGACTTTGACTGTATGTGCTTAGTTTCAAAGGCATTGGGCGCAAATGTATGAAATTAACTTGTATCTTTGCGCAATTTATTTCATGATTTCAGCGAATAGAAACTTATATACCAATAAGATATGACAGATTTCAGTGAATTACTAAAGACACGCCGCAGCATGCGGAAGTTTACCGAAGAAGAGTTGACCCGCGAAGAGGTCGAGACATTGCTCCAAGCAGCCCTGATGGCGCCGTCGTCGAAGGGCAGTTGCGGGTGGCAATTTATTGTTGTTGACGACAAGGAGACGCTTGCCCGTCTGGCAGAGACAAGGTCGCACGGCTCGCAACTGATAGCCGGCGCTCCGCTTGCCGTGGTGGTCACCGCCGACCCGCTCGTCAGCGACGTATGGATAGAAGACGCCGCCATTGCCGCCGTGCTCATGCAACTACAGGCGGAAGATTTGGGACTTGGGAGTTGCTGGGTGCAAATACGCGAACGGGAAACACCTGCCGAAACAGCTGCCGGGGAGTATGTACGCCAACTGCTCAACATTCCCCTGCAACTGCAAGTGCTCTGCATCATCGCCGTAGGACACAAGGGCATGGAGCGCAAGCCATTCAATGAAGAGAACCTGAAATGGGAAAAAGTACACATCAATAAATATGAGGAGAGATAAATATGGCAACCGCTAAAGCAAACAACCACCGCGACACCTATCGGGCGACCGCCGTAACGCTGGTTCTTTTCGGCATTCTGTACTTGGTCGACAAGTTGATTCGCTTCTCCGACTATGGGCTGTCATGGGTCATGGACAAGAACAACTTCCTGCTCTACACAGCTGCCGTCTTCCTGCTGTTTAAGCACGACAAGTCGGTGGGTATCATACTGGCAGGTTTGTGGTTGGTGCTCAACTTCGGACTGATTACGGCATTGCTGGGCACCATGTCCACCTACCTGCTCCCGATTGCACTGCTGATTGTGGGCGCGGTACTCTACTGGTTCTCTACACGGTGACACTGTTTCGATGGATGGATATGTGAATAAGTCGCCTTGCTTTTAATTAAAATTGCCATTAAGGTAGAATAATCGCGAATATTATGTTCGTATTTGAACATAAATAGAAGAGCGTCGGTTAATTTGCTTCAATTCACCCATAAATAAGGTTAACACATTAGGCTGCTTCCGAAGTGAGCACTAATTTTGTAATATGAAAAGGTCAACTATCTGGATATTAGGCATTGTGATGGGCTTCGCTTTTCTCGGATTGCTGTTTTTGCAGATCAGATACATCGAAGAGATGGTAAAGATGCGCAACGAGCAGTTCGACGAATCGGTGAAGCGAGCTTTGATGGCTGCATCCAAAGACGTGGAGTCGGCGGAAGTAGAACGCTGGCTGCGCGAAGATGTTACCGAAGCCGAGAAAAGAGCTTGGGAACAGAGCGAACAGGGTGGCAGAGACAGACAAATACAGACCCGACGCTTCTCGGTTACCGCACCCGACGGGACAGAGTCGTCTGTCGAGCTGAAAGTGTTCGGCAACGGACAACCCAAACTCCCGCGTGCCATGATCTCGCGCAAACACGGCACCAAAACCATCCCGCAAACATCGCGCTCGCTGGCAGATGCCATCCGCAACCGTTACATATACAATCGTGCCCTGCTCGACGAAGTAGCCTGGCAAATGGTGTATCATGCCAGTGAACGCCCCATTGAAGAGCGCATCAAATTCAAAAAGCTCGATCAGTATATCAGGTCAGGATTGTTGGACAACGGTATCACACTGGGATTTCACTTCCGGGTAGTCAGCAGCAACGGACGCGAAGTGTATCGCTGCCCCGATTACAGCGACGCAGGCAGTGAAAGCATCTACTCGCAACCACTCTTTCTGAACGACCCGCCTGCCCAAATGAGCATCGTCAAGATACACTTCCCCCTGAAACGTGATTATATTTTCGATTCCATAAACTTTATGGTGCCTTCGATGGTTTTTACACTTGTACTGTTGTTGACATTCATTTTTACCATCTACATCATCTTCAGACAGAAGAAGTTGACGGAAATGAAAAACGATTTTATCAACAATATGACGCACGAGTTCAAAACGCCGATTTCAACCATCTCACTGGCGGCACAAATGCTGAAAGATCCGGCTGTAGGCAAGTCGCCTACCATGTTTCAGCATATTTCGACCGTCATCAATGACGAAACCAAACGGTTGAGGTTTCAAGTGGAGAAAGTATTGCAGATGTCAATGTTCGACCGTAAACAAGTGTCGCTCAAGATGAAGGAACTCGATGTGAACGAAATGATTCAAGGTGTTATTAACACATTTAATATCAAAGTTGAGAAGTTCGGAGGTGAGATTGAAACCGATTTGAAGGCAGAAGACCCCATCATCTATGCCGACGAGATGCACATCACCAATGTCATCTTCAACCTGATGGACAATGCTGTGAAGTACAAACGGGAAGATACGCCATTGAAGCTGCAAGTGCGCACGTGGAACGAATCGGGCAAACTGATGATCTCGGTGCAAGACAACGGCATCGGAATCAAGAAAGAGAACCTGAAAAAGATATTCGACCGCTTCTATCGCGTACATACGGGGAATGTGCACGATGTGAAAGGATTCGGTCTCGGTCTCTCGTATGTCAAGAAGATTATCACCGACCACAAGGGAACCATCCGCGCGGAAAGTGATACCAACGTAGGAACAAAATTTATTATAATATTACCCTTATTCAAAAAATGAACGCTATGGAAGAACATTTGCGCATTTTGCTATGCGATGATGATGAGAATCTTGGCATGCTTTTGAAAGAATTCCTGCAAGCGAAAGGCTATACCTCCGATCTCTGCACGGATGGAGAAGCCGGAAATAAGGCTTTCCTTAAAAACAAGTATGATTTGGGTGTGTTTGACATCATGATGCCCAAAAAAGACGGATTGGAGTTACTCAAAGAGGTACGTACCATCAATCCCGATTTTCCTGTTATTCTACTTACCGCTAAGAATCAAAACGACGATGTAACCAAAGGATTCAAATTAGGAGCCGACGACTACATCATCAAACCCTTCAGCATGGAGGTGCTCACATTGCGCATCGAAGCAATTCTGCGCCGGGTTCGCGGAAAGAAGACGAAAGAGAGCAACACGTACAAGATGGGTAAGTTCACCTTCGATACACAGAAGCAAATCCTTACCGGTCCAGGCGCACCGACCAAGCTCACCACCAAGGAATCGGAACTGTTAAGCCTGCTCTGTGCTCATGCCAATGAGATTCTGCAACGCGACTTCGCCCTGAAGACTATCTGGATAGACGACAACTACTTCAACGCACGAAGCATGGATGTCTATATCACCAAGTTGCGCAAACACCTCAAGGAAGATCCTTCCATCGAGATTATCAATATCCACGGCAAGGGCTACAAGCTGATTGTTCCTGACGAAACAGAAGCATAACGTGCCTCGAGACACACCTCCCCATACATAAAAAGGCGACGGTCTTCCGATAGACCGCCGCCTTTTTGTTTGTCATTAGCGCACCTTTCCCGGTTGTCAATCGACCACCAGCTTGTTGAGCACGATATAACCGATCAAACCCAGCACCATCAGTATCGCCGATGTGCCCAAAAGTGTATTGTTATTCAAATCGCCAGTAAAGAAGCATACTACCAGCACAACAACTCCGGCAAGAATCAATAACAAACCCAGATTCTTCAATAATCCTTTCATGAGTATATATATTTATTAGTTATGATATTTCCCTGTTAATAAGTCGCAATATTATTGCCGACAAAGGAACGCAAAATATTTAAGAGACAAAAGATTTTCTGGCAAAAAAAACATTAATCCAAATAAAAATTCTACCTTTGCCGCGCATTTTTAGAAACGAATTATTTATTCATTAATTAAACACGTATGAACCAATACGAAACCGTTTTCATTTTGACTCCCGTTTTGTCTGATGTGCAGATGAAGGAAGCGGTAGACAAAT
>JAISGR010000167.1 GCA_031262995.1 Prevotellaceae bacterium
CATAGTCGTTACCGGTCTTCTCCAGTGTGGTGACGTTTTTCTCGATATAATCCTTCACTCCTGCGGCGCGCATCAGTGCCAGCTGCTCGTTCGAGGTGATGCCCGTAGCCTTGGTCACGGTGATGTTGTCGAGATTGCCGTTCTTGTAATAAGGTTCGTCGACAAACTCTCCATATTGTCCGTTGTAGGCGATGCGTCCCGTGATGGGGCTGGCATCTGCCGAGCCGGTGATGATGATCTTCACCTGTTTGCCTTCCTGCAAGTATTTGGCAAAATCGCCTTCGAAAGCGCTTTTGATAATCTTCATCAGCGACATGGCGGCATTGGAACGCTCGATGTTGTAGCCACCCGACGGGAAGTCCTCTTTTGCCGAGAACTGCTTGTTGATGACTTCGTACTGGTAGCTCACCTTGTAGTTGAGTATCTTGTTGCCGTTGGCATCTACGCCGGGCTGCACCTCGGTGTGTACATTGATCTGCGTATTCTCGGTAATCAGCTTCTCCTGCTTGTTCTCTTCCACCACGGTCTCCTTGATGTCTTTCAGCTGGGCTTCTTCCGCCTGTGCCTGTTGGATGACCTCCAGCGGCACGAAGTTGGCATCGTCTTCGAGGGCGGTGAGCTTGGTGCGTCCAATGTTGTCGTAGATATACACCTTGTTGGTTGTTTCGTTGCGCACCTCTACATACGCCAGCTCGAACTCGTCCTTGTCGTTGAGCACGTAGACGGCGTTTTCAAACTTCAGGTCTTTGTCGCTAAAGCTTCCTGCTTCGGCGGCAGGCACTTCCAGTTCGATGGCGGCAATCGAATTGAATCCGATGTTCAGCTTGTTGCTCGACGCATCGTACTCGCCCACGAAAGGATTGTCGAGCGACACGCGGCTTCCTGCTAGTTCGGTGGCTACCTCCTGTGCAAAGAGCTGTTGCTGCTTCATGCGGGTCTCGTCGTTCACGCGGATGGCATAGTCTTCCATGGATTCGCCCTGCATCATCTTGACCCAGTCGTTCATCTTGGCGTCGACCTCTTTGCTCAACAGTTTTCCGAAGAAGGGATTCAGACCGTTGGCATCCCAGAACACCAGTGTCAGTGTGCGGTTGGAGAGCATGAACACGTCGCTGGACTGGTTGTCCTTGAAGAAACGGCTGCTCCGTACGTTGGCTCCTTCGTCCATCACCTGTTCTACCGCCCGATTCTTCAGGTTGTACACCAGAATCTCTTTATTGTCGCGTACTATACTTATATACTTGCTGTCGGGATGGAACGAAGGCGAAGAGAGCACGCCTCCGAGGCTGTCGATGCGCTCTACAGGCTCCCATGTCTTGGTATCGAAGATAGTCAGCAGATTGTCGCCGGTAACGGATGCCATCAGGCTTGCATCGGGCGAGAAGGTCACGGCACGTATCTCTCCCTCCATGGGAATGGAACGGCGCAACTCCTTGGTCTGGAAATTCCAGATGTCGATGTTACTGTCGTATCCGGCAGCAATGAAATAGTTGTTGGAGCTTAATGCCAGCCGGGTGACGGGCGCCTTGCTCTGTATGTAGGCTTGGGGAAGATATTCGCGGGTGTCGTACACCACAATCTCTCCCAGCGTATTGGACACGAGGAGGTTGCGGGCATCGGCGCCGTAGCACATTGCCAACGGAAGCGGCTTTGCCTTCAAGCCCTTGCGGCGTTCTTTCAGTGTGAACAGCTCTTTGTTGGCTTCGCGAAACGAGTAGATGTAGACCGGTTTCTTTTTCCGTATCACGGCAATGGAACTTCCGGTCGGATTCATGACAAGCTGGGTGATGTCGCTTGTGTTGACAATACCCGCATCGCGGAAGGTGTACAGAGCGCCATTCGACAAAAATGCCATGCAATAGGTGGTGTTGTCAAACGCTACAATCGGCAACTTGGTAGCAATGCTCTTTTTAACTTCGATTTGTGCTGTCAGGGAAATAGACACAAACAGCGCTGCGACCAACAATAATGTGTGCTTGCGCAGCAGAATAGGAGTAGAAGTAGAAGCAGTGTTCATACGGCAATAGTATTAATAGTATTTTAAAAGAATTTATTCAACGGAAAACGGTGATTACAATTGTGCCGCAAATATATCACATAAATTTGTTCTGGTTGCAAAAAGAATCCTTTTTTTCTTGACAAACGAAAAACTCCGGCAGGGAGAAAGCGTTCAAATAACCTACTCAATATTTGCAAATAGTTGTCGCGATGTATGTACATCGCAACGAAAATGGTGCAATGGCGCCGACAGCACAGGCATCCGGCGGTGATTGGACGCCGCTATCAACCGGTCGGCGCCTTTGTTTCAAGGGATGCTCACATCGTTTTTTCGCTGTCACACAATTATTTTTATCATTCGATAATGATTTCTATTGATAATATATCTATTTTTGCCCCCGTTACAAGTGTCACTACTTGAATAAAGTCATAACCCTAAAATTGTACTGAAATGAAAAAGAATGTATTTATTACTATGCTGACGGCATGCATCATGATGATCGGCATGCAGGCTTTCGCACAAGAGAAGGCAACCGGCGCTGCTCGTGACAACCTGAAAAGACAAGAAAAAGTGTTAGACAAAGAGTTGCAGAAGAAAGCCATCAAGTCGGCACGCAAAGAAGCAAAATCATTGATAAAAGAGGGATTTAAAACCCCGGTAGGCAAATTGCCGCTTGCCAAACAACTGGAGGGCGCCTGGGAAAAGCAGGCTGAACTGGATACCGAAGGCAATCCTTACTGGTATGTGGCTTCTGCAAGGGTTATCGGCGCCAACCAATCGGCTGCCGCCCTGCAAGCTACCAACGCTGCCAAAATAGACTTGGCAGGACAAATCCAAACCAAGGTCTCCCAACTCATCGAATCCAAAGTGGCTAACGACGACATGGGACAGCAGGAAGCTGCCAGCCTGTCGAGCGTGGTTGCCTCCAGCAAAAGCGTCATTTCGGCAACACTGGGACGTACCATTCCCCTGGTAGAGGTGTATCGCACGCTGGAAAACAAGAACGTGGAGGTCATGGTCACCATCGGATACAGCATGCGGTCTGCCAACGAGGCTGCGATTGCCGCCATCCGCAAGGAGCTGGCAGGGAAGTCGGAAGAACTGGCAAAACAGTTGGATAAGCTGGGATACTGATGAAGAGAAACTTCTTGACTATATTGACATGTCTGGCGATTGCCCTTATCGCCATGCCGTTACACGCCCAGAAAGAGGTGAAAGTGAAGGATGTGCAGGGACGGTGGCAGGTTAGCGACGATATAACCCTGAAGGTTGCAGAAGAACGCGCCTTCATGGAGGCAAAGAAAGAAGCCTTGAGCAAAGCCGGTATCATGGAGAATGTGTGGTCGGTATTCGGACAAATCTCGCAGGAGAGCGGCACCGAATTTCAGGAAGCATATTCGCAAATGAACGTACTGGCAATAGGCGGCATGCTCAATGTCACCAAGAAAAAAGTAGAAGAGGTATGGGATACCGATACCAGAAGCCTCTACAAGGTAGTCACTATTGACGCAACCGTCAAAACGGAACAGCTGGTAGACAAGGCTTATGCACTCGACGTGAAGGGCATCTCCACCCTGTACAAGGAGGGAGATGTGTTTACTTGCAAGTTGAAGGTACACGGCACCGATTCCTACCTGAAGTTCTTCTGGTTCGACAGCAACGGCGGCGCACTGTTCTACCCCAACAACTACGAACCCAACACGCTGCTGAAAGCCGAGCAGGAATATTCCATACCCTTCAGCAATGCCGTGGACTACCGGTTGGAAAAGAGTGGCAAGGAGAGCGAAAAAATCAACCTCATGCTGGTTGCCACCAAAGACAATATCCCCTTTACCGGCGATGTGACCTATCAAAGCGTCCTGTCGTGGGTATATGCCATACCCAACGACCGCCGATGCGCATTCTACGATATGCTATTAATCAAGTAATATCCATGAACATCCCAAAATACATACTATTGCTGGCATGCGTCTGCCCTACTGCGTTCTATGCACAAGACATAGAAAAAGAGTTCGACGACTTCGCCCGGCAACAACAACAGGCATTCGATGACTTCAAGAACAAAGCCGATGCCGAATTTGACACGTTCCTGCGCGAAACGTGGAAGCAATACGATGCTTTTGCTCCCATACCGGCGCCGGCACGCCCCGAACCGCCGCAACCGGTGCAATACAAGGAGCCGAAGAAACAGCTTCCGCCTGTGGAAATCAAACCCATCGTGCCCCAAGCGCCGGTCACAAAGCCCTATCGCCCCGAACCGGTACCCGTACCCGTTTTCAAACGGGCACCCGAAGCGGTGATACACCGCACACCCGTATCGTTCTACGGCACTCCCATGGAGATAGCTGCCGACATCCTCTCGGATTTCACCCTCACCGGTAACAGCGAGAACGATGTGGCGGATGCCTGGAAAGCCATCTGCACCAAAGAGTACGGACAGCTGGTGAAAGACTGCATGCAGCTCAAGGAGGATAAGAAGCTGAGCGACTGGGCTTACCTGCTCTTCACCAAACAGGTAGGCGTGCAGCTCTTCGGCGCCGAACGTACCGATGAGATTGCGTTTCTGCAAATGTTTCTCCTCAATCAGTCGGGTTACAAAGCCCGATTGGCAAAGATTGACAACCAACTGAAACTGCTCATTGCACCCACCGGAGTTATCTACGCAGCCCCTTATCTCACCCTCTCGGGTGATAAGTATTATGTGTTCGAACCGAAACAGGGAAGCTCGATGAGCATATTCACCTACCGGCAGAACTTTGCCGAAGCCAAAAACCTTGTCAACCTGCAAATCGAAGCCGTTCCTGCCTTCGACATGAACGCATACGAGCGCACACTCACCTCCCAAAAGGGCGACGTAAAGGTGAGCGTCACGGTCAATCGCAACCTGATTGATTTCTATCGCGACTATCCCCAATGCGAGGTGGTGCTCCACTACAAAACGCCCATGAGCAGCGATCTCCGCGCGCCGCTCTACGCCCAGCTGCAAACCGCCATCTCAGGCAAATCGCAAAAAGAGGCAACCAACCTGCTGATTGATTTTGTACAGACCGCTT
>JAISGR010000139.1 GCA_031262995.1 Prevotellaceae bacterium
GCGCTTCTTACGTTTACGGTGTCTACGCGGGCAGCCTGTGTGCCGAGGGTGGACAAGAGTAGCAGTGCTACAAAATAGAATCTTTGATTCATTGTCTTTTTTAAATTGAGATTAAAAGGGGTGCAATGTTAGCCATAAATTGACAAAATGCCAAAAAAGGTGACAAAAGTTTTGCGTAACATGTAGAAATAACGACCTTTGCCACCGCTTACAAAAACTTTTATTCAAAAATCTTATAAATATCATCTTAATGAAAGTAGCATTAATATCAGGTATCACCGGTCAGGACGGTTCATTTCTGGCAGAGTTTCTATTGCAAAAAGGATATGAAGTGCATGGCATCCTGCGTCGCTCGTCCTCGTTTAATACCGGACGCATCGAACATCTCTATTTCGATGAATGGGTGCGCGACATGAAGCAGAAGCGCCTTGTCAACCTGCACTACGGCGACATGACCGACAGTAGCTCGCTGGTGCGCATCATCCAACAGGTTCAGCCCGACGAAATCTATAACCTTGCCGCACAGAGCCACGTCAAAGTGTCGTTCGACGTGCCCGAATATACCGCCGAAGCCGACGCGATAGGCACCCTGCGCATGCTCGAAGCGGTACGCATCCTCGGTTTGGAGAAGAAGACCAAGATTTATCAGGCATCCACCTCCGAACTCTACGGCAAGGTGCAAGAGGTGCCGCAGAGCGAGACCACCCCCTTCTATCCGCGTTCGCCCTACGGCGTAGCCAAGCAGTACGGCTTCTGGATCACCAAGAACTACCGCGAGAGCTACGACATGTTTGCCGTCAACGGTATCCTCTTCAACCACGAGAGCGAGCGGCGCGGCGAAACGTTTGTCACCCGTAAGATTACGCTGGCTGTGGCGCGCATCGTGCAAGGCTTTCAAGACAAGCTCTATCTGGGCAACCTCGATTCGCTCCGCGACTGGGGCTATGCCAAGGACTATGTGGAGTGTATGTGGCTCATCTTGCAGCACCACACCCCCGAGGACTTTGTCATTGCCACCGGCGAGATGCACACCGTGCGCGAGTTTGCCACGTTGGCATTCAAAGAGGCAGGCGTGACGATTCGCTGGGAGGGTGAAGGCGTCAACGAGAAAGGCATCTGCGCCGAGACGGGCAAGGTGTTGATTGAAGTCGACCCCAAATATTTCCGTCCCGCCGAAGTGGAGCAGTTGCTGGGCAACCCCACCAAAGCCCGTACCCTGCTGGGATGGGACCCGTGCAAGACGAGCTTCCATGAGTTGGTCAAGATTATGGTCGCCAGCGACATGCGTTTCGTGAAGAAGCTGCACCTGCGGGCACAAATAGACAAGGACGCTTGTGCGGACAAATAGGGAGCGATGATGGAGAAAGACGCCAAGATATACATTGCCGGACACCGCGGACTGGTAGGCTCGGCAATTTGGAACAACCTGCAAAGCAAAGGTTATACGCAGCTCATCGGCAAGAGCCACAGTGAGCTGGACTTGATGGACGCCGTAGCCGTGCGCCGCTTCTTCGACGACGAGCAGCCGGAATATGTATTCCTGGCTGCCGCCTACGTGGGAGGCATCATGGCAAACAACACCTACCGTGCCGACTTCATCTACCGCAACCTGCAAATTCAGCAGAACGTCATCGGCGAAAGCCATCGCCACGGCGTGAAGAAACTGCTCTTCTTGGGCAGCACCTGCATCTATCCGCGCGATGCCGAGCAGCCGCTCAAAGAGACTTCGCTGCTCACCGCGCCGCTGGAATACACCAACGAGCCGTATGCCATTGCCAAGATCGCCGGGCTGAAGATGTGCGAGAGCTTCAACCTGCAATACGGAACCAACTACATTGCCGTGATGCCGACCAATCTCTACGGTCCGAACGACAACTTCGACCTTGAGCGCAGCCACGTCCTGCCCGCCATGATTCGCAAGATCCACCTGGCACACTGCCTGATGACCGACCGCTGGGATGCCATCCGCGAAGACCTGCGCCGCCGACCCGTGGAGGGCGTAAACGATGCGTACAGCAAAGAAGCCATCCGCATGATCCTATATAAATATGGTATAAGCGACACCTCCCTCACCCTCTGGGGCACCGGTACCCCGATGCGCGAGTTCCTCTGGAGCGAAGAGATGGCAGACGCCAGCGTGTTTGTCATGGAGCGGGTCGACTTTGCCGACACCTACGCCGCCGACGACCGGCAGATACGCAACTGCCACATCAACATCGGCACCGGAAAGGAGATCAGCATCCGCGCCCTCGCCGGGCTGATTGTCGACACCGTGGGCTACCGCGGAGAACTCCTCTTCGACAGCACCAAACCCGACGGAACGATGCGCAAACTCACCGATCCGTCGAAGCTACACGCGCTCGGATGGCACCATACCGTCGACATCGAAGAGGGTGTGAAACGAATCTATCAATGGTATTTGCAATAATATCATGACTATTTACCATAGAGAGATAAAAATATCTCTCTATTTTGCATTGTTATTTCTTTTTATCGCGTATATTTGCGCCGTCTCTACTGCTAATTGTCAAACTTATAATAAGTTGCTATGAACAACAGTTTTATTGCTTACATAGAAGATAGTGTCAGAAAGAACTGGGACCTACCCGCGCTGACAGACTACAAGGGCGTCACTTTGCAATACAAAGATGTAGCCCGCAAGATCGAAAAAGTGCACATCATTTTCGAGATGAGTGGCATTAAACCCGGAGATAAGATTGCTATCTGCGGGCGTAACAGCTCCCACTGGGGGGTTACTTTTCTGGCAATCATCACCTACGGTGCGGTGGCAGTGCCCATCCTGCACGAGTTCAAGGCGGACAACGTACACAACATTGTCAATCACTCCGATGCGCGCTTGCTCTTCGTGGGCGACCAAGTGTGGGAAGACCTGAACGAGGCTGCCATGCCGTTGCTCGACGGCATCATGTCGATGACCGACTTCACCATCATCGTCTCGCGCACCGAGAAGATCGATTACGCCCGCGCCCACCTCAACGAGCTTTTCGGTCAGAAGTACCCGCGCAACTTCCGCCGCGAACACATCGCGTATCACCAAGACCAGCCCGACGACTTGGCAGTGATCAACTACACCTCGGGCACCACCAGCTACTCCAAAGGCGTCATGCTCCCCTACCGCAGCTTGTGGGCAAACATCACCTTCGCCCTCGAAGCGTTGCCGCTCAATCCGGGCGACAAAATCATCTCCATGCTGCCCATGGCACACATGTACGGACTGGCATTCGAGTTCCTGTTCGAGTTTGTCATGGGCTGTCACATCTACTTCCTTACCCGCGTTCCCAGTCCCAAGGTCATCTTCCAGGCGTTTGCCGA
>JAISGR010000029.1 GCA_031262995.1 Prevotellaceae bacterium
AAGGTAGAGACCTACTCCATCGACCACGCCCCCATCATGCCCACCTTCCCCATTCCCGAAACGTTCGGCACCGAAGAGGGCTATCGCAGCAAGTACAGCGAGCAGGACTTGTTCGAAGAGTTCACCCGCGACGAGCACGGCAACGTGGTGTTGAGCGAAGAGGATGCCCGCAAGAAGATTAAGAACCTGGGCGGCATCGACAAGCTCTACCGCATCAAGCTGGAAGCCGACTATCTGGGCAAACTCACGCAGGACGGCGCGAGGAAAATGTACGGCGACCCGCTCTCCGACGAAGTGAAAGAGCGGCTGCAATTCGAGCTGTATGTCATGAAGACGATGGGATTCCCCGGCTACTTCCTCATCGTGCAGGACTTTATCGACGCCGCCCGCACCCAATTGGGCGTTTCGGTAGGACCCGGACGCGGCTCGGCAGCCGGCTCGGCAGTGGCATACTGCCTGGGCATCACGCGCATCGACCCCATCAAGTACGACCTGCTGTTCGAGCGTTTCCTGAATCCCGACCGCATCTCCCTGCCGGATATCGACGTGGACTTCGACGACGACGGACGCGGCGACGTGCTCCGCTGGGTGACCGACAAGTATGGCAAGGAGAAGGTGGCGCACATCATCACCTACGGCACCATGGCAACCAAGATGGCAATCAAGGACGTGGCACGGGTGCAGAAGCTGCCCCTGAGCGAATCGGACAGGCTGACCAAGCTGGTACCCGACAAGATACCCGACAAGAAGCTCAACCTGCGCAACGCCATCGAATATGTGACAGAGCTGCGCACCGAAGAGACCTCGTCCGACCCGCTGATACGCGACACCCTGAAGTATGCACAGATGCTCGAAGGCAACGTGCGGCAAACCGGTGTGCACGCCTGCGGAACCATCATCTGCCGCGACGACATCACCGACTGGGTGCCGGTAAGCACTGCCGACGACAAGGATACGGGCGAGAAACTGGTCGTCACGCAGTACGAAGGCTCGGTCATCGAAGAGACGGGACTCATCAAGATGGACTTTCTCGGACTGAAGACCCTCTCCATCATCAAGGAGGCGCTCGACAACATCCGCGAGCACCGGCACATCGAGATAGACATTGACCACATCGACCTCGCCGACCCTGCCACCTACAAGCTCTATTGCGACGGTCGCACCATCGGCACGTTCCAGTTCGAGTCGGCAGGCATGCAGAAGTACCTGCGCGAGCTTCAGCCCTCCACCTTCGAAGACCTGATAGCGATGAATGCGCTCTACCGCCCGGGTCCCATGGACTATATCCCCGATTTCATCGACCGCAAGCACGGACGGAAGCCCATTGTGTACGACATCCCCGTGATGGAGCAATACCTCAAGGACACCTACGGCATCACCGTCTATCAGGAGCAGGTGATGCTCCTGTCGCGACTGCTTGCCGGCTTCACACGCGGCGAATCGGACACCCTGCGCAAAGCCATGGGCAAGAAGCTGCGCGACAAGCTCGACCAGATGAAACCCAAGTTCATTGCCGGCGGACAGCAGAACGGTCACGACCCCAAAGTGCTCGAGAAAATCTGGGGCGACTGGGAGAAATTCGCTTCGTATGCCTTCAACAAATCGCACGCCACCTGCTACTCGTGGGTGGCTTACCAGACGGCATACCTCAAAGCCAACTACCCGGCGGAGTACATGTCGGCGGTGATGAGCCGCAGCTTGTCGAACATCACCGAAATCACCAAGTTGATGGACGAATGCAAAGCCATGGGCATCAAAGTGCTGGGTCCCGACGTGAACGAGAGCAACCTGAAGTTCACCGTCAACACCGACAACAACATACGCTTCGGCATGGGCGCCATCAAGGGCGTGGGCGAGAGCGCCGTGCGCAGCATCGTCGAAGAGCGCGCCCAAGGCGGTCCCTACACGGGCATCTTCGACTTTGTGCAGCGGGTCAACCTCCTCGCCTGCAACAGGAAAGCGCTGGAGTGCCTGGCTCTGGCAGGCGCCTTCGACAACTTCCCCGAGCTGAAGCGCGAACAGTACCTCGCCGTCAATGCCAAGAACGAAAGCTTCCTCGAAACCCTGCTGCGCTACGGCTACCGCTACCAGAACGACCGGCGGGAGGCTGCCAACTCGCTCTTCGGCGGAGAGAACACGGTTGCCATTGCCACCCCCGACATCCCCGGCGCCCCTTCGTGGAACGACCTGGAGCGGCTCAACCGCGAACGCGAGCTGGTCGGCATCTACCTCTCGGCACACCCGTTAGACGAGTTTGCTGTGGTGCTGAAGTACGCCTGCAACACGCAAATGTCTGAGCTGGACGACCGCGCAGCGCTGGTAGGCAGGGAGCTGACGATGGGCGGCATCATCACCGCCGTGCGCAGGGGCAACACCCGCAACGGCAAGCCCTACGCCATCGCCAAGCTCGAAGACTACTCCGGCTCAGCCGAGATACCGTTCTTCGGCAACGACTTCGTGACCTACAACGGCTACCTCGACGAGCGCATGTTCCTCTTCATCAAAGCACGCTGTCAGCCGCGCCAGTTCAACCCCGCCGAGCTGGAGCTGAAGGTCACCTCGATAGAGCTGCTGCCCGACGTGAAAGAGAGCCTGATCAGCAAAATCACCATACAGATTCCGTTAGAGACGCTCGACAGCAGACTGATAACCGAGTTGTCCGCCATCACCAAGGAGCACCCGGGTAACGCACAGCTCTTCTTCCGCATCGTCGACAACAGCGAGAACCACGTCAAGATTGATTTCGTGTCGCGTCCGGTCAAGCTCTCCGTGGGACAACCGCTGATTACTTACCTCACCGCACACCCGGAGCTGCAATTCCAGATCAACTGATGCCGTTCTTGCGCGAGCCTAATCACGCAACTTGCGCGAGCCTAATCGCGCAACCTGCTCAAGCCTAATAGAGCAAACTGCGGAACAATGCGGCGGAAAGTGCTTTTAGGAGGCGTCTCCTTGTTATATTGATATTATGTCTATCTTTGCCGCGAAATAACGAAACACCCAGATGAAAAAGCTTATTATCCTCTTTTTGCTCGCTCTGCCATTGTCGCCTGCCGCATCCGCGCAAAGCGGAGCGCAGCCGCTTGCCTTGCAAGACATTCTCTCCGGTCAATTCCGTGCCGAAAACATCTACGGAGTCATCCCTATCCCCGGCGACGGCGAACACTACTCGCAAATGAACGGGGAAGGTACCCAAATCATCAAATACTCTTTCCGCACCGGCAAACAGGTGGAGGTGCTGTTCGATGCCACGACCGCCCGCCAGTGCCCGTTCAAGGAGTTCGACAGTTACAGCTTCTCGCCCGACGGCAGCAAGCTGCTCATCGCCACCGACACACAACCCATCTACCG
Organism: Prevotellaceae bacterium; assembly: GCA_031262995.1. Classification (GTDB taxonomy): domain Bacteria; phylum Bacteroidota; class Bacteroidia; order Bacteroidales; family Bacteroidaceae; genus Bacteroides. The sequence goes on from JAISGR010000029.1 coordinate 3,352, forward strand.
CCGCTCCTACACCGCCGTACACTACCTCTACAGCCTGAAGCGCAACCTCGACGGACAAATCAACAACGTCGTGGAGAAGCTCTCCGACGGCGGGGCACAACAAGTCCCCCTCTTCTCGCCCGACGGCAACATGGTGGCTTTTGTGCGCGACAACAACATCTTCCTCGTGAAACTGCTCTACGGCAACAGCGAAAGCCAAGTCACCGACGACGGAGCGCCCAACGCCGTCATCAACGGCATACCCGACTGGGTGTACGAGGAGGAATTCGGCTTCGACCGCGCCTTCGACTTCAGCGCCGACAGCCGAATGCTGGCATACCTGCGCTTCGACGAATCGAAAGTGCCCTCCTACGCCATCCAACTCTTTGCAGGCAGCCATCCGCACTACGCACCGTTCGACAAATACCCGGGCGAATACGTCTACAAGTACCCCAAGACGGGCGAAGCCAACTCCACCGTGTCGGTACACACCTTCGACATCCAAGCGCAAGTGACCCGACGGATGCAGACCCCGCTCGACAACGACGGATACGTCCCCCGCATCCGCTTCACGAAAGACCCCAACAAGCTCGCCATCGTCACCATGAACCGCCACCAGAACCGCCTCGACCTCTACTTCGGCGACCCGCGTTCCACCCTGTGCAAGTTGGTGATGCGCGACGAAAGCGACACCTACATCAAGGAGGATGCCCTGAACAGCCTGCGCTTCTACCCCGACAACTTCAGCTACACCAGCGAGAAGAGCGGATACAACCACCTGTACTGGTACACCATGGGAGGGAATCTGGTGAAGCAGGTCACCTCGGGCAACTACGAAGTGACCGAGTTCCTCGGATGGAGCAGCGACGAAAACGCTTTCTACTACATCTCCAACGAAGAAAGCCCGTTGCGCAAAGCCGTCTACAAGATTGACCGGAAAGGCAAGAAGAGCAAGCTCTCCACACAGGCAGGTACCAACAGCGCCCTGTTCGGCAGCGACATGAAATACTACATGAACCGCTACACCAACCTGAACACCCCCGTGGTCATCACCCTGAACGACAACAGCGGCAAGGTGCTTGCCACACCGGTAGACAACCGGGCACTGCAACAAGCCCTGGCGGATGCCTCCGTGCCGCGCAAGGAGTTCTTCACCTTCCAAACGCCCGACGGCGTCACGCTCAACGGGTGGATGATGAAACCTGCCGACTTCGACGCCTCGCGCCGCTACCCGGTGCTGATGTACCAATACAGCGGACCCGGCTCGCAGAACGTGCTCGACACGTGGCAGATAGGCTGGGAGAACTACATCGCCTCGCGCGGATGCCTCGTCATCTGCGTCGACGGACGGGGCACCGGCGGACGGGGCGTCGCCTTCGAAAAGTGCACCTACCTCAACCTGGGCGTGAAAGAAGCGCGCGACCAGGTCGCCGCCGCCCAATACATGGGCACCCTGCCCTACGTCGACCCTGCCCGCATCGCCATCTGGGGATGGAGCTACGGCGGATATGCCACACTGATGAGCATGAGCGAAGGCACCCCGGTGTTCAAAGCCGGCATTGCCGTGGCAGCCGTGACCGACTGGAACTATTACGACACCGTGTACGGCGAACGATACATGCGCGCCCCGCAGGAGAACGCCGAAGGCTACAAGGCGGCATCGGCATTTACCCGCGCCGACAAGCTACAGGGACGCCTGCTGCTCATTCACGGCACTGCCGACGACAACGTGCACTTCCAAAACTTCACCGAGTACAGCGAGCAACTGGTGCAGCTGGGCAAGCAGTTCGAGATGCAAATCTACACCAACCGCGACCACGGCATCTCGGGCGGCAATACCCGCCATCACCTCTATACCCGGATGACCGACTTCCTGGCAAAAGAACTACAATTCGAATGACATGAGCGAACGAGTACGCAAACCCGACTGGCTGAAGATCAGCATCGCAGCCAACGAACGATACACCCGTACCAAAAGCATTGTCGACCAGCACCGCCTGCACACCATCTGTAGCAGCGGACGTTGCCCCAACCTGGGCGAGTGCTGGGGACGCGGCACTGCCACCTTCATGATTGCAGGCGACATCTGCACCCGCAGCTGCAAGTTCTGCAACACACGCACCGGTCGCCCCCTGCCGCTCGACCCCGACGAACCGCAGCGCGTGGCACAATCGGTCTCGCTGATGCAGCTGTCGCACGCCGTCATCACCTCCGTCGACCGCGACGACCTGCCCGATCTGGGCGCCGCCCACTGGGTCGCCACCGTCAACGCCATCCGCCGGCTCAATCCCGACACCACCATCGAAGTGCTCATCCCCGACTTTCAGGGCAAAAGCGGGCTGATCGCATCGGTCATCGAAGCTGCACCGCACATCATTGCCCACAACATGGAGACGGTGAGCCGCCTCACGCCCCAAGTGCGCAGCGCCGCCCGTTATGACACCAGCCTTGCCGTGCTCCGGCAGGTAGCCGACTCGGGCATCACCGGCAAGTCGGGCATCATGGTGGGGTTGGGCGAGACCCCGCAAGAGGTGGCAACGCTCATGGACGACCTGCGCGGCGCAGGATGCCGCATCCTCACCATCGGGCAATACCTGCAACCCACCCACCGACACTACCCCGTTGCCGAGTATGTCCATCCCGACCGTTTTGCCGAATACAGGCAGCTGGCGCTCGGCAAAGGCTTCGAACAGGTAGAGAGTGCGCCGTTGGTACGCTCCTCCTATCATGCCGACAAATACATCCACCCGCACCGGTAGAAACAACGCCGCCCGAAACAAACGCATACACTATTTGTTATAGGTGGGTATTCTTCATTGTACGGCATAAATCATGAACAAAAAAGAAAATAAGGATTGCCTGTCATACAGGTTCAATATGGCATGGGGGTTCGCTCCCGTTATTATCGCCATCATCCTGAGCAGATACCTTGCCCAAGAAACCGCCGTCTACATCGGTCTGGGTGCAGGCATCTTATTCAGCGGCTACAACCTCATCCGCAGCGCCTCGCTTCAGCTGTTGCTCTTTGTCTCCACGCTGGTCTTGCTGCTGTTTGCCGTCGCCAGCCTGTTCCTGCCCCACATCCCCTACACGTTCTTCCCGTTCATACTGGAGCTGGCGGTATTGATTCCCGTATTCCTCCTGTTCGGCAGGCAGCTCTATGCTCGTGCCTGCCTTGCCGGCGCCGACGGGAAGAACAGGCTGTCCAAAAGCATCATTGCCACCCGTGTCAGCACCCGTGTGGTGATGCTCATTACCGCCGTCCACCTGACGGTGATCTTCCTGCTCGAACTGCTTCAGGTGAACACCCCGACCATCCGTTACATGCTCTATCGGATGTCGCCCCTGCTGGTGTTCGTGCTGAGCATCCTGTTCAACCAATGGGGCATCATCTACTTCAACCGTTTCATGCACCGGCACGACTGTTACCTGCCTGTTGTCAACGAAAACGGAGACGTCACCGGAAAGATAAGCGCCATGATTGCCCTCGGCAAAAAGACGGAGTACATGATTCCGGTGGTGCGCATCGCCCTTGCCTACAACAACATGCTCTACCTCTGTCCGTGCAACCGGCCGGCAGAGAACGAAAAAGGGAAAACGGACTTGCCGGTAGCAGACTTCCTGCTTTACAAGGAGACGCTGGAACAACGGATCCGCTTCATGATGAAAGAGAACTATCCGCAACTGCCGCTCGACAACGGCATCACCTACATCGGCAAGAAACGTTGCGAAACCAACCACACGGCACAGTTGAACTACCTCTTCCTCTTCCGCACAGACAATGAGGAGTACCTGACAGCCAACCGCGCCAAACAGCAAGGCAAGCTCTGGACATTCCAGCAGATAGAACAAAACCTGCATAAAAACTTCTTCTCCCCCCTGTTCGAAGCCGAATATGAAGCGCTGAAGAGTGCCATCCTCCATCCGGAGAGCAAGCAGGAAGAGAAAATCATATAAACATAGTAACCATGAGTACCCGACAAGAAAAATTAGAAGCGTTCGGACGTTTTCTGGACGTACTGGACGAGCTTCGCGTGAAATGCCCGTGGGACCGCAAGCAAACCAACGAAAGCCTGCGCCCCAACACCCTCGAAGAGACCTACGAACTGTGCGATGCCCTGATGCGCAACGACACCGGCGACATCTGCAAAGAGCTGGGCGACGTGCTGCTGCACGTAGCCTTCTACGCCAAAATAGGAGACGAAAAGGGCGAGTTCGACATCAAAGAGGTGTGCGACCGCCTCTGCGACAAACTCATCTATCGCCATCCGCATGTGTTTGGCAATGTCAAGGCGGAAACAGCCGGACAGGTGTGCGAAAACTGGGAGCAGCTCAAGCTTAAGGAGAAAGGCGGCAACAAAAGCGTGCTCAGCGGAGTACCTGCCGCACTGCCTTCGCTCATCAAGGCGTATCGCATTCAGGACAAGGCGCGCAACGTGGGATTCGACTGGGAGCAGCGCGAACAGGTCTGGGACAAGGTCAAGGAAGAGATCGGCGAGTTTCAGACCGAAGTAGCCAACATGGACAAAGAGAAAGCCGAAGCCGAATTCGGAGACGTACTGTTCAGCCTTATCAACGCTGCCCGACTCTATAAAATCAATCCCGACAATGCCTTGGAACTGACCAATCAGAAGTTCATCCGACGCTTCAATTACCTCGAAGACCACACCATCAAAGCCGGCAAGAACCTGCACGACATGACGCTCGGGGAGATGGATGCCATCTGGAACGAGGCAAAAGAACAAGGACTTTGACGAAAATAAGAAAGAGCAATGCAGACTTGTTTTTAGCGTAAGTGCTACGCTACCCTGGCGTAAGTGCTACGTTATTTTATCGAATCGTTTTCAATACCCTATCGAAACGTGAGTTCGACCTAAGCCACGGGCTGAAGGAGATCGACGCCACTACTGTCTCGCTACTTTGATATGACTATATCACGATGTTTGATATGACTATATCACGGTGCTTGATATGACTCTATCACGGTGCTTGATATGACCATATCACGGTGTTTGATATGACTATATCACGATGCTTGATATGACTATATCACGATGCTTGATATGACTATATCACGGTGCTTGATATGACTATATCACGGTGCTTGATATGACCATATCAAAGCCATCCGCTAAGGTGGAGGCGCACTTACGCTACGGAAGAGGTATATCGGCATTACCCTTTCTTACATCAAACTCACGTTAATACCTTTCTTATCCGACCACCCCGCCCTGCGGGCACCCCTCCTGCCGGCAGGAGGGGAGCCGAAGAGAACCCGACTTGTGACATACGCGCTTTGCAGGAAGCTGCAAAGCTCTTTTGCAGGAGGCTGCAAAGAGGCTTCACATTGTCATGGGTGGCGGATAGATAATAGGGAGAGACTCTCTCCGAGATAGCGCTGAAATTCAAGTACTTTATCCAATCGATGCAACATTAAACACTATTTATTGATGTGACGGGGCGAGCGGGAATGAGGCGAATCATCCAAGGACGCACCGAACACTTTATTGTTGGGAGCAACGGACGGGGTAACCGTTCTTTTTGTCTTGGAGGCTCTGCGTGGTGACGCCCGAATTGGAGAAAATCAGGGACATCCCATCCATGTTGGCATAAGCCGTAGCAGACCAGTAGTAACCGTTCGTCTTGACGTTGCTCAGATCGCCGGAGCTGCCTAAACGAGAGCCTGCCGCAACGTAAAAGACAGAAGAATTATACATTCTACCTGCCGGACTTGCCTGCCAAACAGAAGAGAAGAAGTCGTACCACGTGCCGTCCAAGGGAAGTCGCCAACCGGCAGGACAGGGATCGTAGATACTTTTGGCGCCGGAGGTCTTGGAGACGTTGGGGTCATTCCAAAGATAATCTGATCCCTGGGCATCGCTTGTCCAATTACCGGAGGTGTTGGTATAGAAGGTAGTGGGAGCCTGTACAGATTTAGCGATTTGCGGAGCGGGGTATGGACTCAAAACGTTCAACAGCAACGTACTTGCTCCGTTCAGCGATGCCGGGAACGGGTCTTTCCGTCCGAACTGGTAATAGAGCTGACCGCGGCCGCTGGTTGAGATTGCGGCCGATACGTGCTCAAGAGCACCCAGGTTCCTGTCCATCATCACCTTGCCACCCAGTATTCCGCCCGACTGCCACACCGTGCCGTTGTAGCTGTCCACCTGTCCGCCGAAGAGGGCGTAGCTCGCACTCGGCACGGAGTTCACGGCACCGTCCCGCCACAGGTCGGCTTCGTAGTCGGTCACCCAGAGGTGCCAGCTCCAGAGGATGGTGTTGGCGGCATCGGTCACTTGCACCACGAAGTTGCCTGATGCTGTGCCGGCAGACACCTCGAAGGAGAAGTAATCTTTGCTCCGCACACCGGTATAATTACCCGAGGCGGTGATGGGGGTTGAGGTGGTGATGGCAGCCAGGTCGCTCCACAGCACCGAGGCACTCCACGCTTCGCCCACAGTCAGCGGGTTGTTGCGGTAGGTGGTGCCGTTTTTCGTGCTTGCGCCGTAGCCGTCTGCCGTCCCCGTCCAATAGTCGTTGATGCGCTGGATGGGGATGCGGTAGGTGCGGGTGATGCCGCTGCCGGCAGGAGCGGGATGCACCATGTAGCAGTTGGCAAGATCCATGGCGGTGCAGTCGATAATCTCGTCTTTCCGGTACTCCACCCCGCGGGTGTCGTCGGCGCCGATGTATGTGCCGTTCACCGTCAGGTTCAGCGTGTAGTGGTAGTTGCTGCGCAGGTTGTAGTCGGAAGTCATGTCGGCGCCCGGGTAGAGATGGTAGAT
>JAISGR010000030.1 GCA_031262995.1 Prevotellaceae bacterium
TCAGACGTGTGCTCTTCCGATCTCAACTACGTCGCCTTCTATCGGTGCGCGTCCGTTGCGTTCGGTGGAGCGGATGCCGTACAGTTCGAATATCTGTCCTTTCTGGTCGAAAGAAGATACGCCCCACATCAGCATCAGGTCGCGCGGGAACGAAGCTTTTATTTCGTCCATGGCAAGGTAGCGGTTGATGGTGGCTGTATCTTTGTAGTGAGCCATGCCGACTACGGGACTTGTGCTGCCTGTGTTAAGTTCCAGGATAGCTGCCAGCGGGTGTTCTTTCTTGAACTGCTCCATGTTGGCTGTCGTTGCGGCGCTCTCGCCACGCAACGCGGCAGCCAGGCTGTCGGCAGTGCTGGTGGCGGCAACGGGTGTGGCAGCAGCCGGTGCGGCAGGTGTCGCCGTGCTCTCTTCGTCCGGTGTCTGGGTAGCCAGCAGCATGCGCAGCTTGCTGTCGGCTGCTTGCAGGTAGGGGTCAATCTCACGGGCTGTATAGGTCTCCCAGAATTCCAGGTTGGCAGAACCTTGCAACAGTTTGCGTACGCGTTCAGGCTCCTTGATACCCGGCAGCTCCACCATGATGCGTCCCATCTTTCCTTCCAATGCCTGGATGTTGGGCTGTACCACGCCGAAGCGGTCGATACGGGTGCGGAGTATGTTGAATGAGTTCTGCACGGCTGCCTTCACTTCGTCGTTCAAAACTTTGACAACATCGGCATCCGATGATTTCTGATTGACCTTGTCTTTGAGCTGTTGTGTGGCAAACAGTTCTGCCAGCGACTTGCCGGGAGCCAACTTCTTGTACTCTTCCACGAAGAGGTTGATGACGTTCTCCTGACTGTTCACGGCACGCTTGGCTGCATTTGCCACAGCTTCGTTGAATTCAGGGTCGGGTTTATTGTCTGCCAGTGCCTTGATGACATCGGGTACCGACACTTCCAGAATGACGTTCATACCGCCCTTCAAGTCCAAACCCAAGCTGATTTCCATCTCGCGACAGTTCTTCAACGTGTAGTTACCCAACCATACCTTTTCGTTCGCCATCGAGTCGAGGTAGTTCTGTTCTACCGTCGGGTCTCCTTTGGCAATCTCTTTCGCCTTATTGGTATAATAGCGGGTAACGAAAGAGAATGACAGGTAGAAGAGACACACTACGGTGAGTGCTACAGCAAAGACCTTTACAAATCCTTTGTTTTGCATGTTACTTTTTAGTTTATTATTTATTAAATATTATTTATTTGCTTCATTTACAGGGGTGCAAAGATAAATTCTTTTTTCATATCTTTACTTCAATCCACGATTTTTTAACATCGGCTCTAATTGTGGCTCGGCACCTCTGAACTTCACGTAGAGTGCCATGGGGTCTTCGCTGTCTCCCTTCTCCAAAATGTTGTGGCGGAAGAGGTCGGCTGTCTGCTTGTCGAAGATGCCGTGTTCTTTGAAAGCTTCGAAGGCATCGTTGTCCAGCACGTTTGCCCATGAGTAGCTGTAATAGCCTGCTGCATATCCTCCTACGATGTGGTTGAAGTAAGTGGCGCGGTAGCGGGGGGCAATCTCGGGAATGAGTCCCAGCTTGTCCATTGTCTCTTTCTCGAAGGCAACCACGTCGAGGTTTTTGGCATCGGTCAGGTTGTGCAGACTCATGTCGAGCAGGGCGGCAGCCAGCAACTCGGTTGTCATGAAGCCTTGATTGAAAGTCTTCTGCTTCAATATCTTCTCGATGAGGGCATCGGGGATGACTTCGCCGGTTTGGTAGTGCTTGGCGTACATCTTCAGCACTTCGGGTTCGGTAGCCCAGTGTTCGTTGATTTGCGAAGGGAGTTCCACAAAGTCGCGTACCACGTTGGTACCCGACGTGCTCAGGTAGTTGCATTGGGTGAGCAGTCCGTGCAGTCCGTGTCCGAACTCATGGAAGAGGGTCTCCACCTCGTCGATGGTGAGCAGTGACGGGGTGTCGCCTACGGGTTTGGTAAAGCTGCACACGTTGCACACCAGCGGACGTATGTCGCCCTGTTGCTCCCGGTAGTTGCTCATCCAGGCGCCGCCCCGTTTGCCGGCACGGGGGAAGTAGTCTACGTAGAAGATACCCAGCTGCGAACCGTCGGCATCCTTCACCTCAAACACTTCTACGTCGGGATGATACACGGGTATGCCTTCCAATTTGGTCAGGGTGATGCCATACAGCTTGTTGGCAACGGCAAAAGCGCCGTCGCGTACGTTCGACAGTTGGAAGTAGGGCTTGATTTCCTCTTCGTCGAGGTCGTACTTGGCTTTGCGCAGCTTCTCGGTGTAGTACCACCAGTCCCAGGCGGCAAGCTTCTCTCCCTTGCCCTCCTTGTCCATCAGCCTTTGCAGTTCGGCAGCTTCGGCTTTGGCTTTGGGCAGGGCATAGCTCCACAGGTTGGTGAGGAAAGCCATGACGGTGGGAGCGTTCTTTGCCATCTTGTTGTCCAACTGGAAGTTGGAGAAGCTGTCGAATCCCAGCAGTTGTGCCTTTTCGAGGCGCAGGCTGATGACGTCGGTGATGTTCTTCTTGTTGTCGTTGGCATCGTTGTTGTTGCCGCGGTTGATGTATGCCGTGTACATCTTCTCGCGCAGGGCGCGGTTGTCGGCATATTGCAGGAAAGGAATGCGGCTGGCGTTGTGCAGTGTGAAGAGCCATTTGCCCTCCTGACCGGCGGCTTGTGCTTCGGCGGCAGCGCTTTGGCGGAACCAGTCGGGCAGTCCGGCGAGGTCTTCTTCCTTGTCGACGAAAAGCTGGAATGCATTGTTCTCTTTCAGAATGTTGTTGCTGAAGTTAATGCCCAGCGTGGAGAGTTGCATGTTGATTTCGCGCAGGCGGGCTTGCTGGGCTTCGGAGAGATTGGCGCCCGAGCGGATAAAGCCTTTGTAGGTCTTGTCGAGCAGACGCTGTTGTTCGGAGGTGAGACTGAGGTTTTCTCTTTGTTGATATACCGCATTGACCTTGTCGAACAGGGCATGGTTGAGCGAGATGTTGTCGCGGTGGGTAGAAAGAATCGGCGCCATCTTGACATCCAGTTCCGACAGCTCGGGGGTCGATTCGGCTTCGGTGAGGTTGGAGAATACGCCGCTCACACTGTTCAGGATGGGTGAACTGTTGTCGAGGGCAACGATCACATTCTCGAAGGTCGGAGCATCGGTATTGGTAACGATGGCTTCGATGTTTGCCTTTTGCTCTTCCATTCCTTTTTGGAAGGCAGGTTCGTAATGCTCCAGTTTAATCCGGTCGAAGGGCGGTACGCCGTTCGGTGTCTGGAACTCGGTGAAGAAAGGATTGCTCTCTGTCTTCGGGGTACAGGAATACATCATACAGCTTGCAGCTAAAATGAACATTAATTTCTTATACATGGTATTAGTGTTATTGGGTGATTATAATGATTATACTTACTTTTTCTCTTTCTTCAGGTAGCACCAGATGGGGTAGTGGTCGGATTCCTTGATGGAGTTGTCGACGGTGCAATTATAGGTTTTCCAATTCCGGCTTACAAGGATATGGTCTATCCGGAAGTAGAATTTGTTCTGGTTGAACGAGATGCCTAATCCGCGTCCCGACTGTCCGAAAGCATCCTTCAGGTGTCCCGTCAGGGTGTGCAGGGTGTAGGAGATGGGGGTGTCGTTGAAGTCGCCGCACGAGATGATGTAGGAGCGTGTCGAGTCGGCAATCTTGCGGGCGAGGGTGTCCACTTGCTGTGCCCGGATGGTCGATGCTTCCGCCAGCTTGTTTATCAGCAGCCGGGCGCCGCTCTTCACCTCCTCCTTGTCGGGGATGCGCATCTGTTCGGGCAGGTTGAGCAGGTTTTCGTAAACCACTTTGTCGTCTTTGGTGAGGCGGTTCGATTCGAGGTGATTGTTGATGAGCATCACGGTGTCGTTGTCGATCAGCAGTTCGTATATCACCGCTCCGTTGTACTGGCTTTCGAACGCTACCCGTTTCGATGAGAGTATGGGGTATTTGGAGTAGCAGGCGATGCGGTTGGAATATCCCTTGACGCTTCCTATCGGTTGAATGTCGTGATACGGATAGGCTGCCAGCGCATGTGCTACGTCTTCCTGTGTCAGTCCGGCAGGATTCTTCCGGGTGAAGTATTCTTGCAGGCACATAATGTCTGCTCCGCTCTCTTTGAGGTAGTTCAGGATGGGGTTCTCCCCCTCTTTCTTGGCTGCTCCGTCGAACGCCATGATGTTGTAGGAAAGCAGTTTGATACACCCTTCGGGCAGCTTGTCGGTGTGGCTGTTTATCGGCAGGTATGTCGATACCTGCGACCAGCAGAGCAGGATGGTTATCAGTGGCAACAGCGCTGTCTTGAAGCGTCGGATCAGCAGCCAGAAGATCAGGAAGCCTGCGTCTATCAGCAGGAAGATGGGGAATGCCATGCCGAAACACGACAGTATGGGATGTGCTGTGGGGCGTAGGTGCGGGGAGTAAGCCGCCAGTAGCAGCAACCCCGCGAAGAGGAGGTTGATGGCAAGTATCAGATAGATGATTACTTTTCCCAGTCGCTTCATACACCTTTATTATATATATCTTTAATCAATCAAAAACAATGTCCTGCATCTCCTTGCCGCCTTAACGTTTGCTGGCATCGAACAGGCTCTTCTTCTCGTCTGCCGACAGGCTGTCGTAACCCGACTTCTTCAACTTGTCCAGAATGCGGTCTATCTCGTCGGATTGTGCCCGCTTGCGGGCGTTGTAGTTGTAGTCCTGCGCCCTGCCGGTGCCGCCGCCCTTGTATATTTTCATCTTGGGCTTGCGCGGTTTCGGATGAAGCAGGGAGTTTGCAAAGTCGAATGTCCGGTTGATCCATGCCGTCACGTCTCTGCCCTTGCTCAGTCCGGCGGCGAACCAGAGTCCGGCGAGTGCGCCTCCCAGGTGGGCGATGTGTCCGCCTCCGTTGTCGGAGGTGATGAAGAGCAAATCCATGCCGATCACCACCAGTGCCAGGTACTTCAGCCGTACGGTGCCGATAAACATGAGCCGTATCGGATAGTTCGGCTCCCGGTATGCCGTTGCCGCCACGATGGCGAGCACCGAAGCGGATGCTCCCAGCAGGTAGGAACTCTCCTTGAGATCTGCAAACAGTGGGAAGAGATTGTAGGCTATCATATAGAGCAATCCGCCGCAAATGCCTCCCAGGATGTACACGCCCCGCAGGTGACGCGCCGAGAAGAACATCAGGAAGAGCGCTCCGAACCAATAGAGCCACAGCATGTTGAACAGGATGTGCAGAAAGCCGGCATGCATGAACATATAGGTGAGCAACGACCACGGCTGTACGGCAAACTGCGTGAACGATGCCGGCAGCTCAAACCACTCGAACAACATGCCTACCGTGCTGTTGAACAGCCGGAACAGTACATCTATCAAGGCAGTTGCCACAAATACGCCTGTATTGATGTATATCAGCCGGATGTAGATATTGCCCCGACGGAAAGCATTGTGCAGGTCATTGATAATAGAAGCCATTTCCTTTGAGTTTATCTTTATGTCGCCAGTACAGCATGAGTATCAATCCAAAGAGCATGCCGCCCAGGTGGGCAAAGTGGGCTACATTGTCGTAAGGATTGTTCAATACACCCGAATAGAGTTCTATCAGGGCATAACCAATCACTAAGTATTTGGCTTTGATGGGTATGGGTATCGGGAAGACGATGATGCGTTCGTCGGGGTACGACATGCCGAATCCCAGCAGAATGCCGAAGATGGCACCCGAAGCACCCACCGTAGGGGCATTGTAGAGCGCGTTGAGCTGACCCCATATCGGATCGACGTAGTTCTGCCCGGAGAGGATGATGGCTGCTCCCTGGTCGTATATCTGCGCCATCATCTCAGGCGTGATGTGCGGTTCAAGCATCCGTATGCGGAGATATGCCACCAGCAACTGTATCAGCCCGGCGCCGATGCCGCATACCATATAGTAGAACAGGTATCGCCTGGCTCCCCATGTCCGCTCCAGCAGCGAGCCGAACATCCACACGGCAAACATATTAAAGAAGAGATGCGTGAAACCACCGTGCATAAACATGTACGTGATCAATTGTGCCAAGTTGAAGTCTTTGGCTAAGAAGTAGTGCAGTCCCAAGTATTGCTCCAGGTGAATGCCGTATTTGGGGGCAACCAGCGTTGCCAGAAAGAACAAGGCATTGATTATTAACAAATTCTTGGTAACTGTCGGTATCGTATTCATAAAGTTGTTCTTTACTGTTCGTTCAAAGTGGGGCAAAAGTACGAATAATATTATTAGCCTCACCTTAAATGGGATATAAAACCCGTTTTTTGCCACTAACGGGTTGTTTTTGTCTATTCCTTTGTTTGTTGTTCTAATTTAATGAGTTACTTTTGTCGGTCTGTTATTCTTCAACAGACGTTTTAGTATAATCATTTAATCATTTTAATCATTTTAATTTTGCGGTATGAATAAAACAGAAATTATTGAGGCAATGGCTGCCAAGGCAGGCTTCTCCAAGGCTCAGGCAAAGGTGGCTTTGGATGCTTTTCTGGATTCGGTCACTGAAACATTGGTCGCCGGTGACAAAGTTGCACTGATAGGCTTCGGTGCTTTCTCTGTGGCGGAAAAAGCTGAGCGTAGAGGCGTCAACCCCGCTACCTTGCAGCAAATTGTGATTCCTGCCAAGCGGGTAGTCAAGTTTAAACCGGGTGGCTTATTGAGCGAAGCTGTGGAATAGTATCACGGAACGCTGTTTCTCGGAGCTGCCGAAAGTTGTATGGACAGGCTGAGGAACCAAAAAGCAGTTAAAGTTGCGGTATTCCTGCCGGGCTTTGACTGCTTTTTTGTGGCAGATACAGCCGATAGCAGTCAGTGCGCTGCCGCCGTTCGTGTATGGGTTTGAGACAGTCGGCTCGAAAGACGGATGCAGACAGATGCAGACAGATGCAGACAGATTGCAGACGGATATTTTTGTACGTTAACGTATTTATTATGAGGAAATTACACCAGATGCAGACAGTGCAGACGGTTTTTTTATATAAAAGTATGCGAGAAATATATTTGTTAGTACCCCCCCCCGGGGGGGGTAACAATGGTGATATATTCATATAATGTTTTAGTGTAAAAAACCGTCTGCACTGTCTGCATGGGTGATAATAAATTGAAAATCACCGCATTGTGTCATAAATATATCTGTCTGCAATCCGTCTGCATCTGTCTGCATCTGTCTGCATATTGGAGATAGCACGATGACACTGCCTCCGTACATTCCGGAAAACCGTGCAATAAATATTACCCATAAATCACACCAAAAACAATAGGAAATTACACCGATAATAATAGGAAATAATCAGATAATAATAGGAAATAATCTGATAAAACACTTTCAAAAAAGATTATTTAATGGTATACCGACGAAC
>JAISGR010000072.1 GCA_031262995.1 Prevotellaceae bacterium
AGGAGTTGCGCCGCCGACAGATCGTGAACTGTGAGATTACCGTCGAGAACGCCCCCACGCCTGCCAAACAGCGGTCGGCTGCCAAGGTGCACTATCAGGTCATCGTGAAGCCGCTCGAAGAGAGCGCTTACCACACTGCCGGATTCATCGCCATCGCCATCAACCTGACCCCGGTGATGCAGGAGCAGCAGGAGCGCGAACGCTACGAAAGCCTGTTCCGCTTTGCCTCCGACTCGTCGCAGATCGGCGTGGTGTTCTACGACATACACACCGCGGTAGGCATGGCAACACAGTCGTGGTGCAGCACGATGAACGAAACATTTGTGTCGGGCACCTTCCCCGCCTATACCAACGTCGCCCCCGAAGACCGGGAGGTGCTGCTTGCCTATCAGCAGGAGGTACGCAACGGCGAAGTGCCCGAACCGCTCTATCGCGAGATACGGGTAACGGACAAGGAGGGCAAAGTGCACTGGGTGCGTCAGCACATCTACGTGGTGCCCAAGTCGGCGCGCCTCATCGAGCTGAGTCTGAACATCGACCAGCAAAAACAGAGCGAACAGGCGCTGGAAGAGGCACGGAAACATGCCGAACAGTCCAACATCGAGACGCAGCTCTTCCTCGAGGAGATCAGTCACGAGGTGCGCACCCCGCTCAACTCCATCGTAGGCTTCTCTGCCATCCTTGCCGAATTAGACGACGAAGGATGCAAGCAGGAGTTTGCCCCCATCATCCGCAAAAACGTACAGCTGCTCGACGAGCTGCTCACCAATATCCTCGACCTCTCGGCGCTCGACGCCGGCACGGTGCGCTTCCGACCCGAATGGTTCAGCGTGCCCGAACTGTTCAGGGAGCTGGAGGAGACTATCCGCAACAACCGATATGGCAAGCGACTGCAAGCCATCGTTCACCTGCCCGATTCGGTTGACGAGTGGCTGATACACGCCGACCGCAAATACCTGAATCTGCTGCTGCTCAACTTAGTCTCGAATGCGGCGAAGTTCACCCCCGACGGCGGACAAATCACACTCAACTATCACCGCGACGAACGGAAATGCTACTGCTTCAGCGTGACCGATACCGGTTGCGGCATCACTCCCGACAAGCTGCAACACATCTTCGACCGCTTCTACAAGGTAGACACGTTCATACAAGGCACCGGCTTGGGACTGCCCCTTTGCCGGAGCATCGCCGAGCATCTGGGCGGAAAGATTGAAGTGGATTCCACGCCGGGCGAAGGGAGCACGTTCAGCGTGGAGTTGCCGGAATAGCGCTACCGGCGCACGTAGACTTCGAGTGCGCCGATCTTTCGGATGGTCTGTTCGGCGCCGGTCGACGGATAGAGTTGAAGTACCCTTTGCAAATAACGTTTGGCTTTGCCGTACTGATTGGTTACAATCGTGGCGAGGCTGTTGCGATACATGGCGCGCTGTGCGCGGTTGGGCTTGCGGATGCTCTTGTAATCACTCTCCAGATTAGCCTTCTCGCGTTCGGCATGCAGGTAGTAATAATTGGCAAGAAAGATGGTGGCTTGCAGGTTGTCATCGTCTGCCCGAAGCACCTCCTCGTACAGGCGGGCTGCCACGTTCTCTTCACCGTTCAGGAAATGGGTCTCAGCCTCGCTGACTAAGGCTGCCACCTCCCGTT
The DNA here is from genome assembly GCA_031262995.1 of Prevotellaceae bacterium. Classification (GTDB taxonomy): domain Bacteria; phylum Bacteroidota; class Bacteroidia; order Bacteroidales; family Bacteroidaceae; genus Bacteroides. The sequence continues at coordinate 1,645 of JAISGR010000072.1, forward strand.
CTTGTGCCGACAGCACAAGTGGGAAAGTAAGCATACACGAAAGAAACACAGTTAAAGTTCTCATTGGTTTTATTCTTTTATATATTGGTTTTCTCCTTATTATATATCATGTATTACGGTCAAGGCGGCGGCATCATTTCCGCCTCAAAGAGGGGCTTACCTTTCCCGAGTCTCGGGAAAGCCTTGTCGGCGACTCGGGAAAGCCTTGTCAACGACTCGGGAAAGCCTTTCCCGAGACCCGGGAAAATTCGCCCCGATAACCCGGGAAAAATTGTCCGGAAAACTCGGCTAAAATTGTCCGGATGACCGTTCTTAATTCAAGGGAAAATATGGCGAAATAACACGCGGAAGTGAGGAAGTGTTTATCCGTCTGATAGATTTTTTATCGCGCATGACCGGTATAATGCTTAAGATGTTTTACCTTTGCCGCCAACCAATTAACAGATGAAGCAATGAAGTACATCGGCGCACATGTCAGCGCAAGCGGAGGCGTAGAATCGGCTCCCGTCAATGCGCACAATATCGGGGCAAATGCCTTTGCCCTGTTCACCAAAAATCAACGGCAGTGGGTGAGCAAACCGCTCACGGAGGAGAGCATCCGCCTCTTCAAGGAGCGTTGTGCCCAATACGGACTCGATGCCCGTTACATCCTGCCGCACGACAGCTACCTCATCAATCTCGGACACCCCGAGGAGGAGGAACTTGCCAAGAGCCGTGCCGCCTTTCTGGACGAGATGCAACGGTGCGAACAGCTGGGCTTGCAGCTGCTAAACTTCCATCCGGGAAGCTTTCTGAACAAGATTCCGCTCGAAGCGTGCCTCGACCGCGTGGCAGCCTCCATCAACGGGGCGCTGCAACAGACCGCGGGAGTGACAGCCGTCATAGAGAACACTGCCGGACAGGGCACCAACGTAGGCCACCGGTTCGAGCAGCTGCGCTACATCATCGACCGCGTCGACGACAAGTCGCGGGTGGGCGTCTGCCTGGACACCTGTCACACCTACTCCGCCGGCTACGACATCGTGGCGCACTACGACGATGTATTCAGTGAGTTCGACCGCATTGTCGGCTTCGACTACCTGCGCGGCATTCACCTGAACGAAACAAAGAAAACGCTGGGCAGCCGTGTCGATCGTCACGACAGCCTCGGGAAAGGATTGCTGGGTATGGATTTCTTCCGCCGCTTCATGCAAGACCCCCGTTTCGACAACATGCCCGTGATTCTCGAAACGCCCGACGAAACGCGCTGGGCGGATGAGATACGGTGGCTGCGGGAGATGGAATAAGGTTATCCTATCTTACTTATCTTCCGCAACGCATCCTCGTCGATGAATTTTATTTTCCGCCCGTCGATGGCAATCAGGCGTTCGTTGGAAAATTGGGACAGGGTGCGGATGGCATTGGAGGTGGTCATGTTGGAAAGGTTAGCCAAATCCTCACGCGAGAGGTAGATGCTCAGTGTCGATTCGTCCTCTTCAAGCCCGTAACTCTCTTTGAGGAACAGCAGCGATTCTGCCAGTCTGCCACGGATATGCTTCTGTGTCAGATTGACAGTGCGCGCATCGGCAACCCCTAAATCGACCGAGAGCTGGCGAATGAAAAAGATCGCCAAACGATTGTTCTGTTTCAGCAACGTCATGACGGCAGTCATGGGGATGAGGCAAATCACCGAAGGTTCAAAAGCCGATGCCGCCGTGACGTAATCCTCGCCGGCAAAATAAGCCCGATAACCAAAATACTCCACCGGTTTTATCATGCGGATGATTTGCGAACGCCCCCCTACTCCATCCTTGTATATTTTGACCTTTCCCATCAGCAGGCACATCAAATATCGAGGCGATTCACTTTCATAATGAATAACCTCATTCTTCCGATAATGCTGAAGCGTAAATTGGCGGGCAAGAAACTCACGCTGCCCGTCAGTCAATGGATCCCACATGTCAGCGATTAGTTCCGGAACGTTCACCTCTGATAAGCTAACTTCTATCATGCTGCTGAAAAACTGTGTTATAAAGCACAAAAGTAGAAAGAAAAAATCAAATTGAACAAATAAACTCAAATTATTGCGTAAGTTTGCACTGAAAAGAGCAAGTATAAGATGAAAAGTATCAAACATATTGATATTAATGTGATTCGACGTTTCCCTACGATCGACTTTATCGGGAATGATTTTGCCATCTTTCACAACGTAGGGAGCATCTCCCTGTTCGACTATCCCACCCGCTTAAACGGAGCCTGTCTGGCTCTCTGCATGAACGGACGCTCAAGCATACGCATCAACCTGCGCGAGTTTGAGATGGAGCCGGGCATGCTGGTAATCACCCTACCCGAACAGATATTGCAACAAGTGAACTACACGGACGATTTCACCTGCATCCTCATTGTGGTATCCGAACGCATCGTGAACGAAGTGCTGCCCACGGTACAACAACTGCTTCCGCTCTTTTTCCGCCTGAAAGAGGAGCCGTGCATCCTGCTCAATGCCGAAGATATTGTAATGATAAACGAGTACTACTCATTTCTACAGAAGAAAGCAAAATCAAAGGACAATCCTTTTCGCCGTGAGATTGCGCAAGGCATCCTGCTGGCACTCTTCTACGATGTTTACGCCATCTATCTGGGTAACGAACCGCCCGAGAAGAAGCCTAAAACGCGCAAAGAGGAGCTGTTCGACCGCTTCATACGTGCCGTCAGCGAATCGTACAAGAAAGAACGGAGCGTAAGCTTCTATGCCGACAAACTCTTCCTCACCCCCAAGCACTTGTCGAGCGCCGTCAAGGAGGTCAGCGGAAAGACTGCCGGCGAATGGATAGAAAACTCCGTCATCCTGGAAGCCAAAGCCCTGCTCAAATCGTCGGACTTGAGTATTCAGGAGATTGCCGACGAGTTGCACTTTGCCAATCAGTCCTTCTTCGGGAAGTACTTCAAACAACACACCGGCATCTCACCCAAAGAGTACCGCCAACAATAAAGCATCATCTATCAACCACTCAGTGAAAAAGAATAATAAAGTGTTTCGCCTCACCCCCAAAAACTACTCCGACGACGTAGAGGCGAAACTGCAACAGTACAAAAAACAGGGGTACAAACTACCGTCGCGCCGAATACTCAGAACCGAAGAACAGCTGGCAGGTATCCGCGCCAGCGCAGCCATCAACACGGCGCTGCTCGACTTTATTTCGGGACAGATCAAAGAAGGCATGTCAACGGCAGAGATCGACCACTTGGTCTACGCCTTCACCACCGACCACGACGCCATTCCGGCACCTTTCCTCTTCGAAGGTTTTCCCAAGAGCGTATGCACCAGCATCAACGATGTGGTGTGCCATGGCATACCCGACACAAAGGAGTTTCTGCGCAACGGCGACATCATCAATGTCGACGTATCAACCATCTACAAAGGATATTTCTCGGATGCTTCACGCATGTTCCTCATCGGCGAAGTGTCGCCCGAGATGCAACGATTGGTACAAGTCACCCGTGAATGTCGCGACATCGGCGTGCAGACCGCACAACCGTGGGCACAATTAGGTGACGTGGGAGCCGCCATACAGGAACATGCCGAACAAAACGGTTACAGCGTGGTGCGCGACCTCACCGGACACGGTGTCGGCATACAGTTTCACGAAGATCCCGACGTGAATCACTTCGGTAAACGGGGAACCGGCATGCTTATCGTACCGGGCATGACCTTTACCATCGAACCGATGATCAACATGGGCACCCACAAGGTGTTTGTCGACGAAGCCAACGGATGGACGGTATGCACCGACGACGGATTGCCGTCGGCACAATGGGAAAGCATGATTTTAATCACCGAAACAGGCAACGAAGTGCTGACCGAATAGACATCCCAACCAACTGATTTCACATAACCCCAATAGACAAATCAATGAAACTGATAACCAAAGAACTCTTGGACACCGTGACCAAACAGGCACAAGCGCATCCGCGCCTGCGCATGAACTACAACCTGCACGACTCACTCTCGGCACCGATACACAGACTGCTCAACGTGCTGGAACCGGACACCTACCTCCCGCCCCACCGACATCCGGACAAGGAAGAGACCTACATGATTGTGCGGGGCAATCTCCTGACATTCTTTTACGACGACAACGGCAACATCACCCTGTGGACACGCCTCAATCCCGCTGACGGATATTATGGCATCGAAGTGCCGCCCAACACCTGGCACAACATCGTGTCATTAGAGTCGGGCACCACTATATTCGAGGTAAAAAGCGGTCCTTACATGCCGCTCGCACCCGAAGATATAGCGCCGTGGGCACCGAAATCAACCGACGCCGAAGGCATTGCCCGATTCAGGCAACAATTGCTTGCCTCCATTTCTATGGATAAATAACAGCAGGTCGCGGGTAATTTATGCTATGTTAACTGATTTTTATTTAGAAAGCCAACCAGAACACGTACCTTTGTGCATACTTTAACACCGGTAGAAGAAACTATTGGTGCACATAATCAACAGGAGGGTAGCCCCAGCCGATAGATGCAAAACTCTATTCTTCAGACTGACGGCGGAGCGCCGCCGACATCTGTACTCCTGTTGGTGCACCTTTACTTTTTCTACCGGCGTTTTTTTCCCTATGAAAGCAAACGAACGGCATCGAGGAAAGCATCGATGTCGGCTTCGGTGGTATCAAACGACGTAACCAACCGTATCTCGCCTGCCGTTTCGTTCCAGAAGTAGAAGTAATAAGAGGCGAGCAAGCGGTCTGCCAGCGCGCGGGGGATGATCAGGAAGAGCTGGTTGCTTTCCGCCTTTTGCGTGAAATGCACAAACGGGAACTCCTTCAAGCCCGCTGCCAGCTTGGCTGCCATGGCGTTGGCATGAGCGGCATTCTTCTTCCACAGCTCGTCGGTAAGGTAAACCGTAAACTGACAGGCAAGGTATCGTTGCTTGGATGCCAACTGTGCCGACTGCTTCCTGACAAAAAGCGCCTCCTTTTTCAGCGCATCATTGAAGATAATCACACTTTCGCCTATCATTAATCCGTTTTTGGTACCGCCAAAGCTGAGCACATCCACTCCGCAATCGACAGTCAAAGCCCGCAGGCTTACGTTCAACGCCACACAGGCATTGGCAAGGCGGGCGCCGTCGACATGTACATACATGCCGTGTGCATGTGCCAGCCCGGTAATCGCCTTCAGTTCATCGGGGGTGTAAACGGTACCCATCTCGGTACATTCCGACAGATAGACAACACCCGGTTGCGAGTGATGCTGTTCGCCGAAGTTCTTCAGGTGAGGACGTATCAGGTCGGGAGTCAGCTTGCCGTCGGGAGTGGCGACAGGTCGTATCTGACATCCTGTCAGGCGGACAGGCGCGCCACACTCGTCGACGTAGATGTGCGCCGTCTCTGCACAAATAATCAGGTGATACGGACGTGTTGCCAGCTGTAACGCCACGGCATTGCTACCTGTCCCGTTGAACACAAACAACGGCTCACATGCAGGCGAAAAAGTTTCTTTGATAAGACGGACAGCTTCCGCCGTCCAGGGGTCGTCGCCATAGCCTACGGCATGGTCTTGATTGGCTTGGTGTAACGCCTCCATCACCAATGGATGTACACCGGAATTGTTGTCGGATGCAAAACTTCTCATAATGTGATTGCAACGTGCTTAACTCTTTTATACGCTGTTATAGAGCGACAAAGGAACAAAAAAAGCATGGTATGACAAAGCAAAAGCGACGCGGAATCTTACAAATTCCACGCCGCTTCTAACATCGGTATCTTCTCCATCAGGAGAAAACTACCCGATAAACACATTAACACCTAAAAAAACATACAGCTTCCCGCTGTCTTGATACAGCATGATTTTATCTTCACGAGCCAGCCAGCCTATGGCAGCTCCCAATTCGGCATCTTTCAATCCGGACTTATTCTTCAATGCAGAGTAATCCCACCTATCGTAGTTTCCTAACAGATGCCACACTTTCTCCGCATTCAGCCCAATTTCATTCTTGTTCATAAGCAGTCTATTTAAACGTTATAGCATAAGATTCCTTCGAGAATAGACGACAAAGATAGATTTCGCAGGTTTCCATTCCAAGAGAAATTCTCCTGTTCGGAATGAAATTCACACTATTTATGGTAGATTTTAATCGATTCACATAATTAAGCAACGAAAGCATTTCCGCAACCAGCCGAATCCGTGTGCATCCGTTTCATCCGCTTCATCCGTGTGCAGATTTCATTGAGACAAACCCGTTATCCCATTAAGGCAAGCCCGTTATCCCATTGAGAAAAGTCCGTTATCCCATTGAGAAAAGTCCGCTGTCACATAGGGATACAAAAAAACCGCAGCTTCTTTTAGGGTAAGAAGCTGCGGAAAACTGTTTAATTAAAGATATATCAGAACGGGTGATTACATCATACCACCCATTCCTCCCATACCCGGATTGGGCATTTCGGGTTTCTCTTCTTTCTTTTCAACGATAACACATTCGGTAGTGAGGAACATGCCGGCAATAGATGCGGCATTCTCCAGTGCTACGCGGGTCACTTTGGCAGGGTCTACCACGCCGGCAGCGTGCAGTTTCTCATAAACATCGGTGCGGGCATTGTAACCGAAGTCGCCTTTGCCTTCGCGTACCTTCTGTACCACAACTGCGCCCTCCTTGCCTGCATTGGCAACGATTTGACGCAACGGTTCCTCAATGGCGCGTTTGATGATTTGTACGCCTACGGTCTCGTCGGCATTGTCGCCTTCCAGTCCTTCGAGCGTTTCGAGTGCACGGATATAGGCGACACCGCCGCCCGGAACGATTCCCTCTTCGATGGCAGCACGCGTGGCGCGCAGTGCATCGTCAACGCGGTCTTTCTTCTCTTTCATCTCGATTTCGGAAGCGGCGCCCACGTAGAGCACAGCCACACCACCCGAGAGTTTAGCCAGCCGTTCCTGCAACTTCTCGCGGTCGTAATCGGACTTGGTAGCGCTGATTTGTGCCTTGATCTGTTCGCAACGTTCCTTGATGAGCGTCTTGTCGCCGCCGCCGTTCACGATGGTGGTGTTATCCTTCGTGATGGTCACCTTCTCGGCAGTACCCAGCATTTCGATGGTGGCCTGTTCGAGCTTCAGTCCCTTCTCTTCGCTGATAACGATGCCACGGGTCAGAACGGCGATGTCTTCGAGCATCTCTTTGCGACGGTCGCCGAAGCCCGGAGCCTTTACGGCGCATATCTTGAGTTGCGAGCGCAGGCGGTTGACAACCAGTGTGGTCAGCGCTTCACTGTCGACATCCTCGGCAATTACAAGCAACGGACGACCAGTCTGTACGGCAGGTTCGAGGATAGGCAGGAAGTCCTTCAGGTTGGAAATCTTCTTGTCGTAGATCAGGATATAGGGGTTCTCCATCACACATTCCATCTTCTCCGTATTGGTTACGAAATAAGCCGACAGATAGCCGCGGTCGAACTGCATACCCTCAACCACGCCGATGGTGGTGTCGGTGCCTTTAGCCTCTTCGATGGTAATAACACCGTCTTTGGATACCTTGCGCATCGCCTCGGCAATCAGTTTACCGATCTCTGCGTCATTGTTGGCAGAAACGGAAGCCACCTGTTCAATCTTGTCGTAGTTGTCGCCCACGGTCTCCGACTGTGTCTTGATGGATTCAACCACCTTGGCAACGGCTTTGTCGATACCGCGTTTGATGTCCATCGGGCTGGCGCCTGCGGTGACGTTCTTCAACCCTTCGGACACGATAGCCTGTGCCAGTACCGTGGCAGTGGTGGTACCGTCGCCGGCATCGTCGCCGGTCTTCGAAGCTACTTCCTTCACCAATTGTGCACCGGTGTTTTGGTAAGCATCAGCCAAATCCACCTCTTTGGCTACCGTCACACCATCCTTGGTGATTTGCGGTGCGCCGAATTTCTTCTCGATGATTACGTTACGACCTTTAGGTCCGAGCGTTACCTTCACTGCGTTAGCCAGTGTGTCGATGCCCTTCTTCAATTGGTCGCGGGCATCAATATTGAACAAAATCTCTTTTGCCATGATTCTTTTAGTTTAAATTATTCGTTAGACATTCAATCAATTAACCCAATACGGCTACTACATCACTTTGACGCATGATGAGATACTTGGTACCTTCCACTTCGAGTTCCGTGCCGGCATATTTGCCATACAATACGGTATCACCCGTTTTCAATACCATTTCTTCATCTTTTGTACCGTGACCAACTGCCACTACTTCACCTTTCAAAGGTTTCTCTTTTGCCGTATCCGGTATGATAATGCCGCCTACGGTCTTTTCTTCTGCCGGTGCAGGGAGTATCAGCACTCTGTCTGCCAATGGTTTAATGTTCATAAAGCTTTTTATTTTAATCTGTTATACATAAATTAGATGACTTGTTGCTCCCTTTTCGGGGGAAAACGAAAAGGGAATAACGAAAAGTATGCCAAAGGAGTAAAAGACAGAAATTGTCAGTAAGAGACTGACAGAATGACAACATTCAACATTCTCCATTGACACACCCTTCTCTTACAAAGCGTTCCTGTAACGCAAATGTAACATCTTTGTAACCCACCTGTATTATCTATTCCGTTCCTTTGCGCTCAAATAACTAACAATACACTCGATGGATCTTTTTTATCTTGGCATAGTCATCTTCCTGTTTGTACTTGCCGTGTTCGACTTGATAGTCGGTGTCAGCAATGACGCAGTAAATTTCCTTAATTCGGCTGTCGGAGCGAAGGCTGCCAAGTTCAAAACCGTGCTGTTCATTGCAGCGATAGGTGTGTTTATCGGAGCATCGCTCTCCAACGGGATGATGGACATTGCCCGCCACGGCATCTACCAACCACAGTACTTTTACTTCTCTGAAATCATGTGCATCCTGTTGGCTGTGATGCTGACGGATGTGGTCTTGCTCGATGTGTTCAACACCATGGGCATGCCTACCTCCACCACCGTGTCGATGGTGTTCGAACTGCTGGGAGGTACCTTTGCGCTGGCGCTTATCAAGGTGAGCAACGGCAGCAGTGCGGGTCTGGGCGAGCTTATCAATACCGACAAGGCGCTCTCGGTCATCATGGGTATCTTCCTGTCGGTCGCCATTGCGTTCTTCTTCGGTATGTTGGTGCAATGGCTGGCACGTGTGGTCTTCACCTTCAATTACAAGAAACGCATGAAGTACAGCATCGGCATCTTCGGCGGTATCGCTGCCACCTCCATCATCTACTTCATGCTGATAAAGGGATTGAAAGACAGCTCGTTTATGACTGCCGACACCAAGCACTGGATTCAGGACAACACGCTGATGCTGGTGAGTTGTTTCTTTGTCTTCTTCACCATCCTGATGCAGGTGTTGCACTGGTGCAAGGTGAATGTATTTAAGGTGGTGGTACTGCTGGGTACCTTTGCGCTGGCGTTGGCGTTTGCAGGCAACGACCTTGTGAATTTCATCGGTGTGCCGCTTGCCGGCTTCTCCTCGTTCATGGACTATACCGCCAACGGCGGCGGCGCTTCGCCCGACACGTTTGTGATGCACTCGCTGCTCGGACCTGCCAAGACACCCATCTACTTCCTGATAGGCGCGGGCGCCGTCATGGTGTATGCCCTCTACACCTCGAAGAAGGCGCACAACGTGATTAAGACTTCGGTCGACCTCTCCCGCCAGGACGAGGGGGAAGAGAACTTCGGCACCTCCCCCATCGCCCGCACCATTGTGCGCATGAGTTCCAACCTCTCCAACGGCATCTCCAAGGTATTGCCCGAGCGCAGCAAGCAGTGGATAGGCACCCGCTTCCGCAGCGACGAAACCATCCTGGCAGACGGTGCGGCATTCGACCTGGTGCGTGCCTCGGTCAACCTCGTACTGGCAGGCTTGCTGATTGCCATCGGCACATCGCTCAAGTTGCCGCTCTCCACGACTTATGTCACTTTCATGGTGGCGATGGGTACCTCACTTGCCGACCGTGCATGGGGACGCGATTCCGCCGTGTACCGCATCACGGGGGTACTGAGCGTCATCGGCGGATGGTTCATCACGGCAGGCGCCGCGTTCACCATCAGCTTCTTCGTGGCAGTCATTGTCTACTACGGAGGAACCACTGCCATTGTGATCCTCATCGGACTGGCGATATTCACACTGATACGCAGTCAGGTGATGTATCGCAAACGCAAGGACAAGGAGAAAGAGAGCGAAACGGTGAAGCAGTTGCTCCGCAGCACCGACAATGCCGAAGTGCTGAACCTGCTCCGCAAGCACACCCGCGAGGAGTGGTCGAAGGTGCTGGACTTCACTGCCGAGAACTTCGAGCGCACCGTGACCGCCTTCCTGCACGAGAACCTGCGCGGACTGCGCCGGGTATCGGGCGCCGTGAAGTTCGAGAAACAGCTCATCAAGCAGCTTCGCCGCACCGGCACGCTGGCAACCGCCCGCTTGGACAACCAGACGGTGCTGAACAAAGGATTGTATCACTATCAGGGCAACGACTTCGTGGGCGACCTTGTGTACAGCATCGGACGCCTCTGCGAACCTTGTCTGGAACACATCGACAACCACTTCAAGCCCCTGACTGCCATTCAGAAAGGTGAGTTTGCCGACGTCACGGAAGACATCACCTACTTCCTGCAACGCTGTCGCCGGCAAATCGAGGACAATGCATACGGAGACACAGATACCGACTTCAGCAAAGCCGAGGAGATCATCCGCCAGCTGTCGCGCCTGAAGCGGGAAGAGCTGCGCCGCCTGAAGAACCATTCGGGAAGCACCAAGGTCAGCATGGTCTATCTCGCGATGATTCAGGAGGCGCAGAATGTGGTGACCTACACGGTCAACCTGATGAAGGTCAGTCGGAAGTTCGAAGCCGAATAACAAGATATTCCCCGCCTTCGCCGCGGCTGAGGTTCCGCCTTTTACCGTTTACATATACTTTCGTTTTTATCGTCGTGCCGGGTAGTTCTATCCGGCACGAACGTTGTTGGGGGGTGGTTCCGCAGAAGGCGGTGAGGCTCACCGGGAGCAGAGACACCCACGATTTGTGGGTAGAGGTACCCACGATTTGTGGGTAGAGGTACCCACGACTTGTGAGTAGAAGTACCCACGATTTGTGAGTAGAAGTACCCACGATTTGTGGGTGGAAGTACTCCGGATTCGGGAGTAGGGGTACTCCGGGTTCGGGAGTAGAGGTACCCCGGCTTCGGGAGTAGGGGTACTCCGGGTTCGGGAGTAAAGGTCTTGTGTATCACTATCCCTGAAACATCTTTCCGAAGTCTGCCGGCTCTTTGCCCGGAAGCACCTGATTGAGTATCACTCCCGCAACGGAAGCCAACGCCATTCCTTCGAGGGTGAACAGGTTTTCCAGTCGGATTGCCGCGCCGCCAATGCCCAGTACGAGGATGACGGAGGCGATGATGAGGTTGCGCTTCCGGCTGAAATCCACCTTGTTCTCGACCAGCATGCGCAAGCCGCTCGAGGCGATGATGCCGAACAACAGGATGGACACGCCGCCTATCACCGGCGTCGGAATGGTGGAGAGCAACACCGAAATCTTTCCGCAGAAGCCCAGCAGGATGGCAAGCACCGCCGCACCGATAAAGATATAGATGCTGAAGGCGCGCGTGATGGCAAGCACGCCGATGTTCTCGCCATAGGTGGTGTTGGGTGGTCCGCCGATGAGCGCAGCCAGCATCGTTGCCACCCCGTCGCCCAGCATGGAGCGGTGCAGTCCCGGGTCTTCGATGAGGTTCTTGCCCACTACCTTGCTCAATATCAGCTGGTGTCCGATGTGCTCGGCTATCGGCACGATGGCTACCGGCACGATCAGCAGAAAGGCGGTGCCCGTCAGCGTAGGCGTATAGTCGACAAAAGGTATCTCAAACGGAGGCAGCGCCACCCAAGGGGCTTCCATCACCGCCCGGAAGTCGACAATGCCGATGAGCAGGGCAAACAGATAGCCGCCGATGATCCCGATCAGCACCGGAATCACACTGAGAAAGCCCCGCAGGAAGACGGAAGCCAGGATGGTGACGGTGAGCGTGACCAAGCCGGTGAGCGCATAGGTCAGGTCGTAGCTGTCGCTTGCGTCGTGGGTTGCCATGTTGACCGCCGTGACCGACAGCCCCAAGCCGATCACCATGATGACCGGTCCCACCACGATGGGAGGCAGCAGTTTCATCAGCCACTGTGTGCCCGTACGGGCAATCACGAGCGCCACCACCGCATAGAGCACCCCCACCAGGAAGCATCCTACCAGATAGCTGCCCACACCCACGCCGGATGAGGGGTCAAGCTCCAGCGCCTTGACCGCAATGATGGGGTTGATAAAGGCAAACGACGAACCCAGGTAGGAGGGCACCTTGCCTTGGGTAATCACGATAAACACCAGCGTACCGATGCCGCTGGATATTAACGCCACCGCCGGACTCATGCCGGTAAGGGCAGGCACAAGCACCGTCGCGCCAAACATGGCAAACAGGTGTTGCACACTCAGCAGCAACCACTGCAAGGGTTGGGGTCTCTCGCGAAGCGCGAGCACCACTTTCTTCTCGTCACTCATATCTTGTCATTCTTTAGGGGTCGGCTGTGTGCTTTCGGAGGGGGACGGATGCGTTACCTCAGCCGCAGGTTGTCGCCTATCTCGGGGATATACTCTCCGTCTTTCTTGTTCATCTTGTACAGGTTCTTCAGGCGGATGCCGAACTTCTGCGAGATGGAGTGCATGGAATCGCCGTCGCGCACCACATAGCGGGTGTGCGGAGGCAAGGCTTTCTTCCGTTTCTTTTTCAGGTAGATGATGTCGCCTTCTTCGAGCGTGTAATCCTTCTGCAAATCGTTGTACTTGACCAACTTCCGCCAGCTGATGTCGAACTCCTTGCCGAGGTTCTTGAACGTGTCGCCGTCGCGTGCCACGACGTATGCCAGGTCGTTGGCAAGGTAGAGCTTGTGCGGCGCTGCCAGCCACGGTTTCTTCTTCAGCTCCCGTTCCAGCTTGCGGCTTTCGCGCTTGCTCAGGGCTTGCGCATCGTATTTGTAGAGTTCGTAATCTTCGATGATTGTGATCAGGCGGTTGGCATACGAGGGGTCGGTGGCATAGCCCGCTTTTTTCAGTCCGCGTGCCCAGCCCTTGTAGTCGGTCACCTTCAAGCTGAACAGGAAGGCGTATCGCTGTCCCTGCTTCAGGAAGCGGGAATGGTCTTCGTAAGAATCGTACACCTTGTCGTAGGCGCGGAAACACTCGTTCGGCGCATCATCCGTATAACGCACCCGCCGTCCGCGCCAGCTGCTGTGACACTTGATGCCGAAGTGGTTGTTGCTCTTGCGCGCCAGCTCACTCATCCCCGCCCCGCTCTCCAGCAATCCCTGCGCAAGGGTGATGCTGGCGGGAATGTGGTGCAACTTCATCTGCTCTATCGCGAGGGGAGCATATTTATGTATGTATTCGGTGTATCGGCTGCTCCTGCGCTGTGCCTGCAAACCGGCGACACAAAGCAGCAAGAACGACACAAGTAGAAGTGTTCTGTTTCTGTACATGAGTGATATAAAGCTAAATACGCGCACAAAAGTCCTAAAAAGGAACGAGAATCACAATAACTTGCCTACCTTTGTAACATTAATTAGATAAAACAACTTACGCATGAGACAGAAAATCCTCCAAATCGAAATGCAGATATACGGCTACGACGAGCTGAACGATGCCGACCGTCACCTGATGGACGAAGCCATCCGTGCCACCGAGCGCAGCTATGTTCCTTATTCGCACTTCCGCGTGGGTGCTGCCGCCCGCCTTGCCAACCAAGCCATCGTGTCGGGTTCCAATCAAGAGAATGCCGCTTACCCCTCAGGCACCTGCGCCGAACGCACCACGCTGTTCTACGCCAACTCCCAATATCCCGACCAGGCGGTAGAGACCCTTGCCATTGCCGCCCGCAACGAACGCGGCGCCTGGCTCGAACTCCCCATCTCCCCCTGCGGCACCTGTCGCCAAGTGATGATCGAAACGGAGAAGCGTTTCGGCAAGCCGATGCGTATCCTGCTCTACGGAACGAAAGGCGTTTACGAACTGAACCGTGCCACCGACCTGCTGCCGCTGTCGTTCGATGCGGAAGCCATGAAATAAAGCCATGCCAGCCAAAGAAAAAACCATGTATGTCTGCACCCGCTGCGGATACGACTCGCCCAAGTGGGCAGGCAAATGCCCTGCCTGCGGCGAATGGAACACCTTCGTCGAAGCCGTGGTGCGAAAAGAAGCTGCCAACAAACGCCCCGCCTCGGGCATCGAACACGACAAGCCGCGACCGGTTGTCCTCAGCGACATCGAAGCAGGCGACGAGCCGCGCATCGACATGCACGACGAAGAGCTGAACCGCGTGCTGGGCGGTGGATTGGTACCCGGGTCACTGGTGCTGATTGGTGGCGAGCCGGGCATCGGCAAGTCGACACTCGTCCTGCAAACCGTGCTGCACATCCCCGACAAACGCATCCTCTACGTATCGGGCGAAGAGAGCGCCCGACAGCTCAAACTGCGTGCCGACCGCCTCTCCGACCGCTCGTCGGACTGCCTCATTCTCTGCGAGACCTCCCTCGAACAGATATACACACACATCAAGAATGTGCATCCCGACATCGTGATTATCGACTCCATACAGACCATCGCCACCGAAAGCATCGAATCGTCGTCCGGCAGCATCTCGCAAGTGCGCGAGTGTGCGGCAAGCATCCTGCGCTTCGCCAAAGAGACACACACGCCTGTGCTGCTCATCGGACATATAAATAAGGAGGGAAGCATTGCCGGACCGAAGGTGCTGGAACACATCGTCGACACGGTGTTGCAGTTCGAAGGCGACCAGCACTACATGTACCGCATCCTGCGCAGCATCAAGAACCGCTTCGGCAGCACTGCCGAGCTGGGCATCTACGAGATGCGGCAAGACGGACTGCGACAGGTAAGCAATCCCTCCGAACTGCTGCTCACGCAAGACCACGAAGGGATGAGTGGCATCGCCATCGCCTCTGCCATCGAGGGCATCCGCCCGTTCCTCATCGAGACACAAGCCCTCGTGAGCAGCGCCGTGTACGGCAATCCGCAACGCTCTGCCACCGGATTCGACATCCGACGGATGAACATGCTGCTGGCAGTGCTCGAGAAGCGGGTGGGATTCAAACTGGCACAGAAGGATGTCTTTCTCAACATTGCAGGCGGGTTGCGCGTCAACGACCCTGCCATCGACCTGGCAGTCATCAGCGCCATCCTGTCGAGCAACATGGATGTAGCCATCGAAACGGAAGTGTGCATGGCAGGCGAAATAGGACTTTCGGGCGAGATACGACCGGTGAACCGCATCGAACAACGCATCGGCGAAGCCGAAAAGCTGGGATTCAAACGCTTCATTCTGCCCAAGTACAACATGCAGGGCATCCAGACGCGGGGAGTAAAGATAGAGCTGATGCCCGTGCGGAAGGTGGAAGAGGCATTCAGGGTGTTGTTTGGGTAATTAGTGAAATACATTAAAAAATGGCAGCTAAAACAGTCACCTTTAAATAAAAGGCGTACTTTTGCGGGTCGTAAATCACAACAACGTATCAAT
Organism: Prevotellaceae bacterium; assembly: GCA_031262995.1. Taxonomy (GTDB): domain Bacteria; phylum Bacteroidota; class Bacteroidia; order Bacteroidales; family Bacteroidaceae; genus Bacteroides. The sequence goes on from JAISGR010000072.1 coordinate 17,204, forward strand.
CATGGATAAATTCAGTTATGCCATCGGACTGGGAATCGGACAGAATTTGAAGAGTATGGGTGCCGACGGCATCAATTTAACGGATTTCGCGCAGGCAGTGAAGGATGTATTTGAGGGCAACCCGACTGCCATCACGCACCAGGAGGGTCGCGAGATTGTAACAAAGTTCTTCGCCGAACTGGAGCAGAAGGTCGGCGAACAGGTAAAGCAGGCAGGAATCGCTTTCCTCGAAGAGAACAAAAAACGCCCGGGTGTGGTGACTTTGCCCAGCGGACTGCAATATGAAGTCGTGAACGAAGGAAAACCGGGCAAGACTGCCGCTCTTACCGACCGGGTGAAGTGTCACTACGAAGGTACCTTGATAAACGGAACCTTGTTCGACAGCTCGGTCAAGCGCGGACAACCGGCAGTGTTCGGCGTCAATCAGGTAATCCCCGGATGGACGGAAGCCCTGCAACTGATGCCCGAAGGCGCCAAGTGGAAACTGTACATCCCCTCCGAACTGGCGTATGGCGCACAGGGAGCCGGAGAGGCGATTGCACCGCACAGCACACTGGTTTTCGACGTGGAATTACTTGAGATACTATAAAAGAACTTTATTTAAAAACAACTCATTAATAAAAAGTAAAATGAAAAAAAGTACATTGATTATGGCGATTGCCGCAAGCTTAAGCTTAGGACTGGCATCGTGCACCGCACAAGTTCCTAAAGCAAACTTGAAAACTGACATTGACTCCGTATCGTACGCCATTGGTATAAATCGTACCAACGGATTGGAGCAATACCTGGAACAGAAGGGATGGAAGAAGAGCGACTTCATTAATGGACTTGCCGAAGGCGTCACGGAGAAAGTCTCCGACAACAAAGCGTTTAATTTCGGAAAGAGAATAGGTCTGGAGATTGTCAGCGACATGTTCGATCAGTTTAATCAGCAAATCTTCGCCGATGACTCCACTCAATCCATCAGCCTCGACAACCTTGTTGCCGGATTCTTTGCAGGTACCATGAACGATACCACCATCATGAAGATGGCGGAGACCCAAGCCTATCTGCAAACCGCGGTGCAACGCATCCAAGAGAAAGCAATAGAAAACAGATATGCCGACAACAAAACTGCCGGCGAGCAATTCCTTGCCGAGAACAAAACCAAGGAGGGCGTGATAACTACCGCAAGTGGTTTGCAATATAAGGTTATCACCAAAGGCAACGGTCAAATACCCAAAACGACCGACCGCGTAAAGGTGCACTACAAAGGCACCCTGATTGACGGCAAGGAGTTCGACAGCTCGTACTCCCGCAATGAACCCACTACGTTCCGTGCCGACCAGGTTATCAAAGGATGGACAGAAGCGCTCACCTTGATGCCGGTAGGTTCGAAATGGGAACTCTATATCCCGCAAGACCTTGCCTACGGCGCCCGCGAAATGGACAAGATTACGCCGTTCTCTACGCTGGTCTTCGAAGTCGAACTGTTGGATATCGAAAAGGAACAACCCAAGAAATAAGTACAAAGAGAAACAGAAATATTGAAAAGCGAATATCATTCTCTCATGAGGCTTAGCCAACAGTTTGTCGGAAGACAAGCCGTTGGCTAAGCTTTTTTTATTCATTTTGGCTGTTTTTTCTTTCTTTATGCATGATAAACTAAAAGAATTACCTACATTTGCTTACTTTTTGCTAAAGTTGAGCGATATGGATATCAATATATACTTAAGTGTATGGAAAAAATAGACAATCTGGATAAACAAATTCTGGAGATCATCTCCCAAAACGCCCGTATCCCGTTCAAGGATGTGGCTGCTGAGTGTGGCGTGTCGCGTGCTGCCATCCATCAACGGGTACAACGCCTCATTGATTTGGGTATCATCATCGGTTCTGGTTATCAGGTTAATCCCAAGTCGTTGGGTTATCGCACCTGTACCTACATCGGTATCAAGTTGGAAAAAGGCTCCATGTACAGAGCCGTGGTAGCGGAATTAGAGAAAATACCCGAAGTGGTGGAGTGCCACTTCACCACCGGTCCCTATACCATGCTGACCAAGGTGTATGCACGCGACAATGAACACCTGATGGATCTGCTCAACGACAAAATGCAGCAGATTTCCGGTGTGACTGCCACCGAAACGCTGATTTCGCTGGAACAAAGCATCAAGAAGGAGATACCCATTCAGTAATGACAGCGGTTATATATTATGGAATGGTTGAGTGAATATCACCTGGCAGGACTGTTTATCGGTATATGTACATTCCTGATTATCGGATTGTTTCATCCGGTGGTGATAAAAGCCGAATACTATTGGGGAACACGTTGTTGGTGGATATTCCTGCTGCTGGGCGTGGCAGGGACGATCGCTTCGCTACTGATAGACAACCTGGTGATTGCCGCCCTGCTGGGAGTGTTTGCCTTTTCCTCTTTCTGGACAATTAAGGAGGTATTCGACCAGGAAAAGCGCGTGCGGAAAGGGTGGTTTCCCAAGAATCCCAAACGAACATACCCTTTCTAAGTGGAAAGATTGCTGTTTTTCACCGAAAGGTTTGCAGGTCTCGGTATAATGACCTATTTTTGTGCCCGCAATCCCGAAAGGGAAGCTGCATCGGACTTGTAGCTCAGTTGGTTAGAGCAACAGACTCATAATCTGGAGGTCCTAGGTTCAAGCCCTAGCTGGTCCACAACATACTGAAAGCCGCTTTAACGCCTTCATCGGCTGTTAAAGCGGCTTTTCTCTTTTACGATTTCCACAAAACCGTGCCCGTTACATTCTTTCGGGTACCTCGATACCCAGCAGTGCCATACTCAAGCGGATGATCTTTGCCACGTTGGCAGAGAGTGTCAGGCGGAACAACTTCACTGTCTCGTCCGCTTCGCGCAGGATGCTGAAGTCGTGGTAGAACTGGTTGTACTCCTTCACTAAGTCGTACGCATAGTTGGCAATCATCGAGGGGCTGTACTCCTCGCCTGCCTGACTCACTACGGCAGCAAAGTTTGCCAGCAACTGAATCAGTCCTTCCTCCTTCTCGTTCAGGGTGATGTTGGCGGAGAGCGCGGCAGGAATCGTTATGCCAGCTTCGGCAGCCTTGCGCAGCACCGAGCAGATACGGGCATAAGTGTACTGAATGAACGGTCCGGTGTTGCCGTTAAAGTCGATAGATTCCTTGGGATTGAACGTCATGTTCTTGCGGGCATCTACTTTGAGGATGAAATACTTCAGGGCGCCCAATCCCACGATGCGGGCAATATTGTCGGCTTCCGCCTGTGTCAGCCCGTCAAGCTTGCCCAGCTCGGCAGAGGTCTCGCGGGCGGTGTTTATCATCTCCTCCATCAGGTCGTCGGCATCGACCACGGTACCTTCGCGGCTCTTCATCTTGCCTTCGGGCAGTTCCACCATGCCGTAGGAGAAGTGCACCAATCCCTTGCCCCAGGCGAATCCTAGCTTGTCGAGCAGGATAGAGAGCACCTGAAAGTGGTAGTTCTGCTCGTTGCCCACCACATATATCATCTTGTTGATGGGATAGTCGTCGAAGCGGATTTTGGCAGTGCCGATGTCTTGCGTCATATAGACGGAAGTGCCGTCCGAGCGGAGCAGCAGTTTGTTGTCCAACCCGTCGGCGGTGAGGTCTGCCCAGACCGAGCCATCTTCCTTGCGGTAGAAGACGCCCTTCTCGAGTCCCTCCATAACCTTTTCCTTGCCTTCCAGATAAGTCTCCGATTCATAGTAAATCTTATCGAAGCCGACCCCCATCTTGCGGTACGTCTCGTCGAAGCCGTCGTACACCCACCGGTTCATCATCGACCAGAGTGCGCGCACTTCGGTGTCGCCGGCTTCCCACTTTATCAGCATTTCTCGGGCTTCGTTCATCAGCGGCGAAGCAGCTTCGGCTTCCTCCTTGCTCATGCCTTTCGCCACAAGGTCGGCTATTTCGGCTTTGTAGTGCTTGTCGAAGGCAACGTAATAATCGCCCACCAGATGGTCTCCCTTTTTGCCCGACGATTGCGGGGTCTCTCCGTTGCCGTATTTCTGCCACGCCAACATGGACTTGCAGATGTGTATGCCGCGGTCGTTGACGATGTTCGTCTTCACCACCCGGTTGCCGCAGGCAGCTACAATGTTGGCAAGCGCATTGCCCAGCAGGTTGTTGCGCACGTGTCCCAGGTGGAGCGGCTTGTTGGTATTGGGTGAGGAGTATTCTATCATCACCAGCGGAGAGCGGTCGGTAACGGCGGTGATGCCGTATTGTGCATCGGCATGAACGACGTTCAGCAATTCCACCCAAGCCGATGAGGCAACGGTCAGGTTCAGAAAGCCCTTGATTACGTTGAATGCGGCAACCTCGGGCGTATGCGCCAGCAGGTAAGCGCCTATCTCTTGTGCCGTCTCTTCGGGTTTCTTGCGCGACAGGCGCAGGAAAGGAAACACAACCAGCGTGAGGTGTCCTTCAAATTCTTTCTTTGTCTTTTGCAATTGTACCTGTCCGACAGGTACTTCCCCACCGTACAGGGCTTTCAATCCCTCGATAACGGCAGCGGTAAGTTTCTCTTCTATCATCATTTTTTGTCCTGAATATATTTCGAGCGGCAAAGGTAGCTTTTTTCCACTTTATATTTACCTTTGCGAGCGTAATTTCAATTCAATTAAATACTTACGCAATGAAAAAACTGTTCCAACCATTAGCTGCACTGCTCCTGTTGGCATGTAGCGCCAATCCTGAGAAACATGCATCCTATGATGTCGTACCGCTTCCCAACGACGTACACCTGACGTCCGAACCTCCCTTTCGCCTGAATGTACATACCCCTATTGCCTATCCCGAAGGCAATGAACTGCTGGAACGCGATGCCAACTTTCTGTCCGAGTATATCGCACGTTCCATCGGCAGCAGCGCCGTACAGGCTTATAGCGGCACGAACATCCCGCCCCATGCCATCGTACTGTCGCTCAATCCTGCCGTTACCCACCCCGAAGGGTATCTGTTGACGGTGACTCCCGACCGGGTGCTCATAGAAGGACAAACACCCAACGGCATTTTCTACGGCATACAGACGCTGCGCAAGTCACTGCCTGCCGTGGCTACAAACGACGATGTGCTGCTGCCGGGCGTTACCATCAAAGACGAACCCCGTTTCGGTCATCGCGGCATGATGTTGGATGTATGCAGACACATCTTTCCGCTGTCGTTTGTCAAGCAGTACATCGACCTGCTGGCGTTGCACAACATGAACGCCTTCCACTGGCACATCACCGACGACCAGGGATGGCGCATCGAAATCAAGAAATATCCGCGCCTCACAGAAGTGGGTTCCATGCGCAAACGCACCGTCATCGGCAAGAACACAGGCGTGTACGACAACACCCCTTACGGCGGATTCTATACGCAGGAAGAGGCAAAAGAGATTGTGCGTTATGCCGCCGAACGCTACATCACCGTGATTCCCGAAGTCGACATGCCCGGACACATGCTTGCTGCCATGACCGCCTATCCCGAACTGGGTTGCACGGGCGGACCCTACGAAGTTGCCTCTACGTGGGGGGTGTTCGACGATGTGCTCTGCATCGGCAACCCCCAAACCATGCAGTTCCTCAAAGATGTGATGGACGAGATTACCGAGATATTCCCTTCCAAACTGATACACATCGGCGGTGACGAAGCGCCCCGTACGCGCTGGAAAGTCTGTCCCAAGTGTCAGGCATTTATCAAGTCGCACGGTTTGAAAGCCGACAAGAATCACTCTGCCGAAGACCGCCTGCAAAGCTACTGCATGAGCACGATGGAGCAGTATCTGGCAACGAAAGGACGCCGCATCATCGGTTGGGACGAGATTCTGGAAGGCGATATTGCTCCCGATGCTACCGTGATGTCGTGGCGCGGCATGACCGGAGGCATCGAAGCTGCCGAACTGGGACACGATGTCATCATGGCGCCCACCGATTATTGTTACTTCGATTACTATCAGTCGCTTGACATCAAGAACGAACCGTTCGGCATCGGCGGATATGTACCCTTGGAGAAGGTGTACAGCCTCGAACCGGTGCCCGCTTCGCTCCCTGCCGACAAGAGACACCACATACTGGGCACGCAAGCCAACCTCTGGACGGAGTACATCGCCACCCCCGAACATGCCGAATATATGGTATTGCCCCGCATGGCTGCCCTCAGCGAGGTGCAGTGGACACAGCCCGACAAAAAGGAGTACAAGGCATTTGCCAAGCGACTGATGCGCCTCATGGAGTTCTGCCGGCGCGACAGCCTGAACTATTCCAAGCAGATATACAGCACGCTGGTGAAGCTACAGTCGGATGCCGAACACCAATCCGTGCGCGTCACACTGAGCAATGTCGAC
>JAISGR010000076.1 GCA_031262995.1 Prevotellaceae bacterium
CATATAAAGTGACTGAACCGTCAATGGTCGGTACACCGACAAAAGCCCGCAAGAGTGACTCTCGCGGGCTTTTCTGTGGTGTACCGACCATGTATCTCTTCCGCAGCGCAGGTGTGCCGTCACCGATTGGGGACGTCTGTTAATCTTTTTCTTAGTCTTCTTATAGCAAGCCATCGTTGTTCATGGAGATGCCCTACAACCCCTTCAGGAGGGGGTAAAGTAAGGTATACGACTGTACATGGTAAAGTATACGACCAGACGGGGTCAGGTATACGACCGGACAGGGTCAGGTATACGACCTTGCCGTGCCTCCTCCTGTCAATGCCCTGTTATCCCTCAGATATTGTCACAATAATTCATATTACTAAAGCGCCCTGCCATCCTTCGCCTGGCGCTTTGGGCAGCTGCTTCGATTTTTGCTGGATACTGATGCGCATTGTTTTTCTTTTGCAGTCAACCCGGTTCCGTCGGCAGCATAGATGGGAATCGCTTATCGTTTTATCTTCCGGCGGTAGATATTGTATCGTTTCATGATGTCGCGCACGAAGTTGAAGGTCTCTATGCCGCGGAAGTAGCCGTTGCGCACCACCGGGTCGTTGAAGTACTCTTCGTTGCTTTTGAGCAGGAGGTAGTTCTCCACGCTGTTGTGCCACACGTATTTGTCCTTGCCGTACTTCTCTGCCAGCGCCATGGCATCCTGTACGTGTCCGATGCCGGCATTGTAGGATGCCAGTATGAAATTGATGCGTTCGGGCAGGGGGATAGCGGCAAAGCTCCGGTTGGTGATGGCGATGTATTTGACGGCAGCCTTGATGCTCTCTTCCGGGTTCTGTTCGCTCCCTTCGGGCATGCCCATGGCACGCGATGTGGCGGGCATGAGTTGCATCAGTCCGCGGGCGCCTGCCCACGACACGGCGGTGGTGTCGAAGTTGGATTCGGTGTAGGCGAGCGATGCCAGCAACCGCCAGTCCCAGTCTATCTCGGTGGCATATTTCCTGAACAGCTTGTCGTAATGGGATATCTTGCCTTCGCGCAGCGACAGGATGGGCGAGTGGGGGACGGCTTTACTCAGCTCGAAATAGCGTTTGATGCTGGCTGTGTAAGCGGGCGAGGTGGCATTCCGGCTGTGCCACAGGTTGGCTGCTTCTGCCAGTTGCGGGCTGCTGCGGCGTACTGCCCACGACGCCCGCTGGTCGAAGCTGATGGCAAGCCTGATGTTCAAGTTGGGGTAGTAGGTGGTGTTGAGACGGGCTACGTCGTTGTCTGCCACGGTATAGTCGATCTTTCCCTGCGACACCTGCGTGATGAGGTCTTCGACCGTGACGCTGTCGCCCTGTATATGGCGGATACGGATGCCTCCGCCCAGCTCCTCGTTCAGGTTGAGCAGTCGTTGGTAGTGCTTTTCGGCGCTGACGTAGACCTCCTTTCCGATGAGTTCGGTCACGTCGGTCAGCGGGCGGGTGCGACTGCCCGAACGCTGCAAGATGACCTGGTGGGTGATGACATCTTCGCCGCAGAACAGCAAGCTGTCTTTGCGCTCCTTGGTGACGGGCAGGGGGTAGGCGATGAGGTCGCCTTCTCCGTTCTCCAACTTCTCGATGAGCTGTTCCACATTACCGGCAACCACGATATTCAGTCGCAGTCCCAGGCTGTTGGTAAACTGCTGGCTCAGTTCGTACTGGAAGCCCATCTCCTCGCCGCGGTAGATGAAGTAGGAAGTGGAACGGTAGAGTGTGAGCACCGTCAGCTCGCCGCTGTCGCGCAGTTGCGGCAGGTCGCGTCCGGCGATACCCTCGGGTGGAGCTTGCCGTTTGCTTCCGCATCCGTACAGGAGGCAGAGCGTACAGAGCAGTGCGGGCAGCAGCCACTTCATCCTCATGTGTGGAGATGCTTCTTGATGTACATGGTGAGGATGTCGACAGCCACGTGGTTGCTTCCTCCTTCGGGAATGATGAGGTCGGCATATCGTTTGGTCGGCTCGATGAATTGCAGGTGCATCGGCTTGAGCACGCGGATGTAACGATCCATGACGGCTTCGGCGGTGCGTCCGCGTTCCATCATGTCGCGCCGGATGACGCGGATGAGGCGGTCGTCGGGGTCGGCATCGACAAACACCTTCAGGTTCATCATGTTGCGCAACTTCTTGTCGCACAGCGCCAGAATCCCTTCGATAATGATGACGTTGCGCGGCTCGATGTGAATGGTTTCGGGTTGTCGGGTGCAGGTGAGGTAGGAGTAGGTGGGTTGCTCGATGCTTTTCCCTTCGCGCAGCAGGGCTACGTGGCGCGAGAGTAAACTCCACTCAAAGGCATCCGGATGGTCGAAATTGATGTTCTGCCGTTCTTCTACCGGCACATGGCTGCTGTCCTTGTAGTATGAATCCTGCGGAAGCAGTACCACTTCGTCGGCGGGCAGACTTTCAATGATTTTGCGTACGACGGTGGTTTTTCCCGAACCTGTTCCGCCTGCAATTCCTATGATTAGCATCTGTTATTGATATGGTTACGTAGTGTTACGTATGAATATTAACTTTCGTTTAACTTGTATGTCTGGAACAAACCGCTACTTTTGCGAGCTGACAAATGTAGAGATAATTATTTAAATAGGAAGGATAAACAACTTTGAAATGAAATCAACCAAACTTTTATTACTTGTTTGCCTGCTGCTTTGTACATGGACGGCAGTGCAGGCTCAGATACAGGAACCGGTAACCTTTACCGCCGAATTGAAGCAAGTGAATGACCGCGAAGCGGAACTGGTATTTACGGGTGTTATCGAGAAGGGGTGGCATGTCTACGCTACCGAGTTGGGCGACGGAGGTCCCATTTCGGCTGCATTGATTGCCGAACAACTCGAGGGAGCCACACTCGACGGTACACTCAAGGCGATTGGAGAGGAGAAGGATTCGTACGACAAACTGTTTGATATGAATGTGCGGTATTTCGAAACCGCCGTGACGTTTGTGCAGCGCGTCGCACTCTCCGGCGACGCTTTCCGCATACAGGGCTATCTGGAATATGGCGCATGCGATGACGAGAACTGTCTGCCGCCCACCCATGTCGAGTTTGATTATACCGGGAACGCCGGAGCTGCCGAACAGGCAACGCCCGCCGCTGTTGCGGCAAGCAGCCCTGCCGCTCCTGCTGTTGCGGGTACGGAATCAGCCCGTCCCGATGAAACGGCGCAGGGCGATTGGTGGCGACCGGTCATCAGTCAGCTGCAATCTTTCGGCGATGCGACCGCTGCCGGCGACGGTTGGCTATACATCTTCTTTACCGGCTTTGTCGGCGGACTGATCGCTCTCTTCACGCCTTGTGTGTGGCCAATCATCCCGATGACCGTCAGCTTTTTCCTGAAACGCTCGAAGAACAGGAAGAAAGGCATTCGCGATGCCTGGACTTACGGCGCTTCCATCGTAGTGATTTACGTTGCGCTGGGTGTGGTGATTACCGCCCTCTTCGGTGCAAGCGCCCTGAACGCCCTC
>JAISGR010000079.1 GCA_031262995.1 Prevotellaceae bacterium
GATGGCAGGATAAATCCGGGGCGGTCAGGAGGGCAGATTGTACCGGGTCGCGGTACAGGTTGTACCGAGTTGCGGTACAGGCTTGTCGACGACTCGGTACAGGTTGTACCGAGACTCGGTACAGACAGCTTTTTTGAAGCGTTTAATTAGTTATTGATTATCAATGCATTATTCATCCACCACCCCGTCGCTACGCGCCACCCCTCCTGCCGGCAGGAGGGGAGCCGGAGATAGTCCGACTTATCACAAAAATTCTGTTCCGAGGCTAACAGAAGTTCTGTTCCGAGGCTAACAGAAATTCTGTTCCGAGGCTGACAAAGGTTCTGTTCCGAGGCTGACAGAAGTTCTGTTCCGAGGCTAACAGAAGTTTTGTTCCGAGGCGAACAGAAGTTCTGTTCCGAGGCGAGGCGAGGATGCGTCAGAAATCGGATAAAGAAATTAAGGTAGGCTAAGCGTTAGGCTAAGGTAGTCGGAGCATTGGGCTAAAGTAATCTGAGCATTGGGCTAAAGTAGTCGGAGCATTGGGCTAAGGTAGTCGGAGTGTCGGGCTTATTTCGGAAGTAAAATGTTGCTCCATCCACATCTTTTCACGACATTTGCGGCGTAAAAACAAAGATACATATATCCATGGGGGTCAACATTATATCACTTATGAAGAATGGGGACAAAGCTGCCTTTTCTACCTTATACTTCTCCTCTTGGGAGAGAGTATACCGCTTTGCCCGTCTGTACACCGCGTCCGAATCGGATGCCGAAGATACCGTACAAGAGGTCTTTATCAAGTTGTGGGACAATCGCGAACAAATTGACGAGAACAAGCCGATAGAGAACTACCTGTTCATCCTCACCCGAAACCACCTGTTCAATCTCAATCAGAAAAAGAGAAACGAGGAGCAGCTGCAACTGACAGCGCTGCAAGCCTTGGACATGACCGAACCTGCCGACGCCAACGACAAGTTGCATGTGGAAGAGCTGCGCAAACACATTGCCCGCATCGTCGACAAGCTGCCGGCGCGCCGCAAAGAGGTCTTCCTGCTCAGCCGGACAGGGCACCTGAGTCACGCCGAGATAGCCGACCGCCTCAGCATCACGCAACGCGCCGTAGAACGGCACATCTACCTGGCGCTCGGCACCTTGCGCAGCAAACTCCGCACACTGTACGGCGCCGATACCGGCATGAAGTTGTATGGTTTGTTCCTGCTCCCGTGAGTGGAGCGACTCACCTCGGAAAGTGAAGCGACTCGTTTCGGTGAGTGGCGCGATTCGTTTCGGTGAGTGACGCGATTCCGTCTGTTACTGCTGATAAATCTTCAGTGTCTTTCCTGCCCGGATGCCGGTTCCGCTCATTCCGTTCCAGCTCTGTAGCTGCCGTACGCTCACTCCATAGCGCTCGGCGATGCTTCCCAGTGTGTCGCCGCTGCGGATTTTGTAGTTTATCAGGTTGCCCTTGCCCACGGTTGCTTTGCGCGACGCGGGGGCAGACTGGGCGGCGGCTACGGTGCGCCGGTTCTTGAACAGTTCGTCGGAACGATAGGCATACACGCTGTCTTGCCGGTCGATGAAAAGGCTGAGGGAGTTGGTGGGCAGTCGCAGCGTCTGCGTGGAGGTATGTCCGGGGATGATGCTGCGCTTGTATTGCGGGTTGAGGCTCTTCAGCTCCTCGGAGCTGACGTCGCACAGGGCGGCAAGCTGGTCGAAGTGCAGGTTTCGGTGCACCTGTACGGTGTCGGTGGCAGCGGGGATGTTGGTCTCCATGGGGCAGATGTTGTGGTTGCAGTAGTAGGTCATCACGTAGTTGGCAGCGATGAAGGCAGGCACATATCCGCGTGTTTCACGGGGCAGGTACTGGTATATCTGCCAGTAGTCCGTCTTGCCGCCGGCACGGCGGATGGCTTTGTTGACATTGCCCGGTCCGCAGTTGTAGGCGGCGATGACGAGGTTCCAGTCGCCATAGATGGCATACAGGTCTTTGAGGTAGCGTGCGGCAGCCCATGTCGACTTGATGGGGTCGCGTCGTTCGTCCACCAGGCTGTTGCTTTCCAGTCCGTAGAGCTTGCCCGTCCGCAGCATGAACTGCCACAGTCCGCTGGCTCCGGCGCGCGACACGGCGGAGGGGTTGAGCGCCGATTCGATAATCGGCAGGTATTTCAGCTCCAGCGGCAGGTCGTAGGCATCGAGCGCCTCTTCGAAGATGGGCATGTAGAAGTTGGACGCGCTCAGCATGAACGATACCTGCATGCGCAGCTTCTCGGTGTAGCGGTCGATGAACTTGCGCACGATGTCGTTGTAGGGCAGCTCCATGACCGCCGGTATGCGCGAGAGGCGGTCGATGTAGACCGAATCGCTGTACTGCGGGTTGGTGGGCAGGGTGACGCAATCCTTGTCGGGCGTCACGTAGGTTTTGGCTTTCCAGTCGATGAGCAGGCTGTCCAGCGGATAGGTCATGCTTCGGGGCAGTTCGATACTGTCTTCGCGTTCGACACCATTCTGGCGGACGCGTACTTCCACGCTTTCCTGTGCCTGTGCGGCGAGCATCGGCAGGCAGAGCAGTAGTGAGATGATGGGCAACTTCTTCTTCATGAGGTAGATATGAGATATATTCTTTTGCGGGTATGATGTTCTTTCTGTTACTGTTTGTTCAGAAGCGGAGGCTCCACTGCACACCCGGCGAGCTGCCGTTGCGTCCCGTGATTCCCGGGGGCTGTGTGTTGATGACGGTCGGCTCAATGCGCATGCTGATGTCGGGTGTGAGGTCGAAGTTGGAGAGTTCGGCATCGACGTAGGCATCGACCACCGAGATGAGGTAGACACCGATGAAGGCAAAGATGCTCATGTCGCGGTACCGTCGGTACATGTCTTTGCGTCGGCGCAGGGTTTCGGTGATTTGCGAGTGTGATACGCGGTCGGTATATCCGGGTGGCAGCAGGTCGACGATGCTGCTTGCCGTCCAGTTGTTGTTGGCTGCATCCTTGAAGGCTTGCGAGTAGTCCTTGTACATCTTTCCGTTCCAGGTCAATGCGTAGGCACATCCGGCAAACCCTCCGTAGATGATGGGCAGCTTCCAGTACTTCTTGTTGTATATCTGTCCGCCTCCCGGGATGACCAGCGCCATCCATGTGGCTTTCACGGGGTCGGGTACAAAGTGCGGTGCGGTGCTCAGCGCCTGTCGCAGGCTGTCTACGGAGACGGGCGGCGGCACCGTCAGTGTGTCGGGCGATTGGCTCCGGGTGAGGTTGAGGGTGTCGGCTTTGAGCGATTCCTGTCCATATACTTTCATCCCGACTGCTTGTGCGAGGCAAATCAGCAGGGCAATCAGGTACGGATATGGCATGCTTGGTTTTGTCATTTACTTCTTTAAAGCGTCGAGTATCCCGATGATGCGTTCCAGTTCTTCTTCGTTTTGGAAGGGGACGCTGATTCTTCCTTTTCCCTTCTCCGAGCAGGTGAGCTGCACTTTGGTCTGGAAGAACCCCGACAGTTGTTGTTGCAGGATGTGATATTCTTCGGGCAGCTTGCTGTGTCTGGGGGTGATTTTCCGTCCGTTGTCGGTGGTGACGGTTTCGCCCTCGGCGAGCGCCTTGACCATCTCTTCCACCTTGCGGACGGAGTAGTGGTTGGCAAGAATCTCGTCGAATATTCGGACTTGCAGCTTGGGGTCGTCGAGTGTGGCGAGCGTGCGTGCATGTCCCATGTCGATCTGCCTGTTTTGCAGCGCCACCTGTATGGGTGCGGGCAGTTTGAGCAGGCGCAGGTAGTTGGCAATGGTGGAGCGCTTCTTCCCCACCCGCTCGCTGAGTCGTTCCTGTGTCAGTCCGTACTGTTCGAGCAGGTGTTGGTAGGCGAGTGCGATCTCCATGGAGTTGAGGTCTTCGCGCTGTATATTCTCGATGAGCGCCATCTCCATGACGTTTTCGTCGTCGGCGGTGCGTATGTAGGCGGGTATGGTTTTGAGTCCGGCTTGTTGCGAGGCGCGGAAGCGTCGTTCGCCGGCAATGATTTGGTATTCGTTGTCCGACAGTTTGCGCAGGGTGATGGGTTGTATGATGCCTATCTCGCGTATCGAGTCAGCCAGCTCCTTCAGCGCTTCGGCATCGAACTCGCGCCTCGGCTGGTTGGGGTTGACGCTGATTTTGCTCAGTTCGATCTCGTTGATGGAGGAGGAGCCTTCGGTCTGGATGTCGTCCATCGACAGCAGGGCGTCGAGTCCCCGTCCCAGTGCGTTCCTTTTCTGTGCCATTTGTTGGTTGTTGAGGGGGTGGTGGTGAGATTAGTGGACGGCTGCTCCGTTGCGTGCCAGCATCTCCTGTGCCAGTGCCAGGTAGTTTCTGGCTCCGGTGGAGGTGGCATCGTAGAGGATGGTGGGTTGTCCGTAGCTGGGTGCTTCGCTCAGGGTGACATTGCGTTGGATAACGGTCTTGAACACCAGCTCGTGGAAGTGTTGCTTCATCTCGTCGAACACCTGATTGGCTTGTCGCAGTCGCGAGTCGTACATGGTGAGCAGGAAGCCTTCGATTTCGAGCAGGGGGTTGAGCTTGGACTTGATAATCTTGATGGTGTTGAGCAGCTTGCTGATGCCTTCGAGTGCGAAGTATTCCGCCTGCACGGGGATGATGACCGAATCGGCGGCGGTCAGCGCGTTGACGGTAATCAGTCCGAGCGAGGGTGAGCAGTCTATCAGGATGTAGTCGAACTCCCCCTTGACGGGTGCCAGCACGCTGCGCAGGATCTTTTCGCGGTTGGGCAGGTTGAGCATTTCTATTTCGGCGCCCACCAGATCGATGTGCGACGAGATGACTTTGAGCGTATCTATCTCCGTATGGTGTATCGCTTCGCGTATATCGGCATGGTCAATGATACATTCGTAGATGGTGCTTTCCACCTGTTTGATGTCTATTCCCAATCCCGACGATGCGTTCGCCTGCGGGTCGGCATCAATGACGAGCACTTTCTTTTCGAGTGTGGCGAGGGAGGCTGCGAGGTTAATCGTAGTTGTTGTTTTTCCTACTCCACCTTTCTGATTTGCCAAGGCAATAATTTTTCCCATAGATGCTTATATGTTTATTTGGCGCGAAATAAGTGATTATTTCGGATTGCGTCCACACGAGGAAGAGTAAGATTCATCAAATAGTTGAAAACTTGTACTTTCTGTTGATAACTTGCGGCATGCCAAGCGCCGTCTTTCCGCCTCTTGTGTGGGCAACGGCGGCAAATATAGTGATTAATCTCGAATATGGATTCTGCAACCGCCTTGATTTTCAGTCGAAAGGGGAAGAGGCGTCTGTCTCAAAGGTTTTGAGATACCCGTCTCAAAAGTTTTGAGATACCCGTTTCAAAGAGTTTGAAATACCCGTTTCAAAGAGTTTGAAATACCCGTTTCAAAGGTTTTGAAATACCCGTCATGCAAATTATACCCTCAGGCGTGTGTGTTTGGCACAATTATTCACTCTGTCCGGCATATTTGCATTTTATTATCAAGCAATAATTATCTTTGCATAAAATTTTGCGACATGGTTATCAATCCTTTGACGAACATGGGCACTTACCTGATGTACGACCGCTTCTTTGCGCTGTGGTTGAAGAAAACAATATTATAAGTAGAATAGGATGAATAGAATAATACTAATAGGGAATGGCTTTGACTTGGCGCACGGATTACGCACGAGCTATAAGAATTTCATAGATGATTTTTGGGAAAAGCAGATAGAAGAAATTAAAAAGGAAATAATAGATAATAATGGTTTTTTTAATACTCATACTCGGAATCAGAATCTACCTATAGTATCTAATGAATATTTCAAAATTGAATGTAGCTCATATTTCTTTTCGGACATCAACGTACTTGATAGAATTCATTCGTATGCTGATTTGAAAGAGTGGATGGATAAGCAACGAAGCGCGAGAATGTGGTTCACATTTTCCAATGATTTTCTATACCAGATATCCAAAAACTTGCAATTAAATAATTGGGTTGATATAGAAGAAGAATATTTCAAATTATTAACAAAATGTTATGCTGATAATGAGAAGAAAGGGGAGGAAACATCATATACAATTAAGAAATTGAATAAAGACTTTAAGTATGTACGCCAAGCATTTATTGGCTATCTCCTTACTGCAAAAGAAGCAAGGACAGTTAAGGAAAAAGAGACTGATATTAAAATCTATGATTATATAGATTTTGATAAAGATTTTATTCATAAATATCTTTATGAGATAGCGGAAGCTAATTGTAAAAGTCAGCCATCCTATCAAATGTTGGATTTGCACAATGAAGGAAAGTTCGCTGATAAGAAGAAGAAGGAACTTATTAATAATGAAATAGAAAACCTGCGTCATAATAAGAAGGAATGCCCTGAAGAGTTGTTATTCCTTTCCCTGAATTATACAGAGACTGAAACATTATATACGAATGAGCCTAAAGAAGGTAAGACCCATGTTCAAAAAATCCACATACACGGCGAATTAGCCAATCCCGACAACCCTATCATCTTCGGCTTCGGTGATGAGAACTGCAAAGACTACAAAGAAATAGAAGACTTGAACAATAACGATTATCTGGAATACTTCAAGACGACGATGTATTCCAACACATCAAATTACAGAGACTTCTTAAACTTCATAGATGCAGACAAATACCAAGTCTTTATCATGGGTGCTTCATGCGGAGCATCTGATAAGACACTTCTTAAAACCCTGTTCGAACATGAAAACTGCATATCTATTAAATGCTTCTATCACAAAATAGATAATAACACTGACGATTACAGCGACATCATCAAAAACATATCTCGTTGCTTCAGTGACAAAGCCATGATGCGTGCTAAAGTGGTAAACAAAAAGTTCTGTGAGCCTTTAGTTCCATAAATATAACATATATAAATTCATGAAACATTTTCTTTTTTCCTCTCTCTGCGCCCTCTTTGCCTTGCGCATCGGGGCACAACAGCCGCTGCAACGGGTGTCGCCCGAAGCGGTGGGGCTGGATGCTGTTCAGTTGCAATATGCCGATTCGGTGATACTGACGGCGATTGCCGATAAGGAGATTCCGGGAGCCGTGCTGGCGGTGGTGCGTCACGGCAAGATGGCTTACCTGAAGGCATTCGGCAACAAGCGGCTCTATCCGAAGCAGGAGCCGATGACCACGAATACGATCTTCGACCTGGCTTCGTGCAGCAAACCGGTATCGACGGCTATCTGCATCCACATACTGGCTGAGCAAGGCAAACTGCGACTGCTCGATGCCGTGAACCGCTACATCCCCGAGTTTAAGGATTGGACAAGCAAAGACGGCAAGGAGAAGCAGACCATCCGCATTGCCGACCTGCTGACGCATACCTCCGGACTGCCGTCGTATGCACCGGCTGCCGAGCTGGAGAAGCAATACGGCTCGCCTGCCCCCGACGCACTGATGCACTACATCGCCACCTGCCCCCGCGCCTACCGCCCGCAGAACGACTTCATATACAGCTGCCTCAACTACATCACCCTGCAACACATCGTCGAACAGGTGAGCGGCATGTCGTTGCGCGACTTTGCCCGTACACACATATTCGATGTGCTGGGCATGACGCACACCGACTACCTGCCTTGCCAACGCGACAAGCAAGGACACTGGGTCAATACCACCGATGCCTGTTGGGCTGCCTCGACGAAAGGCGACTGGCACGCCCTCATCGCTCCTACCGAGCAGCAGAAAGACGGCAGCGTGCTGTGCGGACAGGTACACGACCCGCTGGCGCGCATCCTGAACGGCGGCATCAGTGGCAATGCCGGCGTGTTCTCCTGTGCCGACGACCTGGCTGTGTTGTGTGCCGCCCTGCAAAACGGCGGCGAATGGAACGGACACCGCATCCTGAGCCGCCTCACCGTGGAGGCGATGCGCAGCGTGCCCCGCGCCGTAGAGCGGTTCGGGCGCACCCTCGGATGGGACAGCTACTCCGACTACGCCTCCAATCAGGGTGACTATTTCAGCCGGCAGACCTACGGACACACCGGTTACACCGGCACGTCGATGATCATCGATCCGGAGAACGACATCGCCGTGATTCTGCTCATCAACTCCGTACACCCCGAAGACGGGCACAGCGTGGTGCGACTGCGTTCGCTCGTGGCAAACACCATCGCAGCCTCTGTCAGAAACTAAAAGTCGGGCAGTAAAACCTATTCCAATTGGAGATTGCTCATCCTGTCGGTGATGCGGAACGGGAACTCCGGATATTGATACATGCCGATGCGCGGCTCGGTCACTCCCCGGGTATAATACCAGATGCTGCCGTACTCCTCCGCATTTTCGCCCATGCCGCTCAATTGCCGCAGATAGGCGGCAATGGATTTGTTCTCTACGATATAGACTTTCCCAAGGTGCTTAATGATGGGGCTGTGCCTGCGGGTGGTGTCGTGATCGAAACAGAGAATGCGCTTTCCTTCTGGGGTGATGCCGACAAGCTCGAAGGTCATGCTTTTGCCGATGCCGGGCAGGTTGAGCACATTGCGGTCGGTCGATAAGGTCAGGTGTTTCTCTTCGCACCGTTCCTGCATGGAGCGGGCGGCAGGCGCAAAGACGGCATTGTTCTCCTCGAACCCCTTTACCGAGAAGGTATAGTAGCACACCACGCCCAGTTCGTGCAAGAGATGGCGCAGTCGGGCTGTATGCCCGCGTCTCGATGCGGCAACGTTGAACACCAGCTGGTTGGTGACCTGCCAGCCGGCAGCGAGCAGTCGCCGGATGCCTTCGCGTGCTTCGGGGGTGACCTCGAGCGGAGTCTGGAAATGCGTCTGAACGAAGAACTGACTCACCCCTATCGCCACTGCTTTCCGCCGGAAGGCGCCCAGTATCTCTATCAGTTCGTCGTTGATGCGCATCGGCAGGTAGGCAGGCAGGCGTGTGCCCAGCCGCACACGTTGCAGTTCGGCATATTTCTCGCCGTCGGGACGTTCGTTGTTGGCTTGCCGTTTGCGCAACGCCATGCGGTAAACGGCATCCAGTATGTTGGCAAGCGTCTTGTTCTGGCTCATCAGGGCATCTCCGCCGGTGATGAGGATGTCGCGCAGCTGTGTATCCTCTTCGAAGTAGGTCATCAGGCGGCGCATTTTCTTCTCCCAGGTCTCTTTGGGGCGCAGGGAATCAAACTCGAAGTTGAGGCGTTTGCTCTGGAAGTCGTACATGCGTTGGCACGAAGCGCACAGTCCGCCGCAGGCACGTCCCATGGTGTCGGGGATCAGGATGGCAACTTCCGGATAGCGGCGGTGGATGTTGTGTCCGTCGGGCAGCAGCCAGCCGGCGGCATTGGGTTTGCCGGCTTCCACCACATCTTCGCGTTCCCAGGCACGTATCTGCCCGTACGTCTCGACCAATTGCGGAGAGTAGAGCACATAGCTGCGGAGCGCTTCGTCGTTGTAGCCTTCGCCGGTGCAGTTCAACAAAGAGAGGTAGTAGGGGGTGACAAAGAAGGGCATTCCTTTCTTGCGGGCACGCGACAGCAGGTACATGGTCTCGGCAGAGAGGCTGTTGCCCAAATAGCGATTGATGTCCGCCGGGGTTTTGGCTGCCATGGCAAGGTGGAAGCGGAAATCGTTCCACCACCGGTTCACCCGGGCATATTTTTCGTCGTAATGCAGCCCTTCCTCAAAGTGAAAGCGGGAAGCGGGCGACTTGTGGTGCTCTATTTTTTGTAGCAGAATGTGCAGCATGCGTTCTTTGTTTTGTGCGCGAATCTGCTGCACGTCATTGTCCAGACCGCTCTGCCACCGTTCCGACCATGTTTTAAGTTGCTGCCTTGACGGGGCGGAAGGCGGAGCGGGGTATTGCAGCCGTTTGAATTGGAAGTACAGGTCGATGAGGGCATCGGTTTCAATCTCTTCCGTCAGCTGATTGGTAAGGAAGGCATAGAGCAGCGAGACGGTTGCCACAGCCATTGATGATTGGGTGGACAACTCGTATATCTCCCGCCCATCGTACCCGATGAGTTGCAGGATGTTGCGCACCTCGGTGCGGGTGGTGTCGAAGCGGGTTTCGATAGATTCGGCAAGCGCCTGCCGGAAAGTTTCCTTTCCGGAACATTGAGCAGCGATTTGTAGCAATTCGGGCAGTTCGTGACGGTAGAGTTGTTTCAACTGCGACAGGGTGAACGATAAGATTTTCTGTTGCTTCATGAGAGGTTGTTTTTTCAGTAAGTCGATCAATAAATCGCATAAAATTAATTAAAAAAGGCAGGAAACGGCTCCTAAGTCCGCCATCCTGCCTTTTTCTTTAGGTTTTTTGGTTTTTGCTAACGCTCTTTATGCTCCACCATCGGTTGTCCTTATGTCCTTTGTCAATTGTCCATTGTCACTTCCTCTCCCTCTCTACCTTGTATGTCCGTTCTCCGTCATAAATAGAGTTGACAGTGACCGCTACGCCCTGCTTTCCGGTCAACTCACCGGCGATGCTGTTCAAGCGGAACGACACCAACCCCACGTTCTTGATAACCTCTTCGTCGGCGTAGGCGTTGTGCCTGAACTCCAGAGAGAGGTATGCGGCGTTGTCGGTTGCCGGGGCGGAGCGGTTGATAACCATCTCCAGCGTATGGGGAGTTTGGGGAGTTTTGCTTTGATAGAAAAGATACTCCACGTTCAGGTAGTTGCCGGTTATCCATATCCGGTCGATGTTGATGCGGTCGTTGCCGATGCTGCCTGCATTCTCTTCCGTCAGCGGAATGATGTCCTTGCACAGAATATTTTCTATCTGTATCACCTTCACGTTATAATCATAGCCTGCTTTCTTTTCCTCCAGCGGAAGGAAACGTACGATTGTACGTTGCCCGTCCACCAGCGGATAGTTAAGGATGTCGGTTGTGTCACCCGGATACATCTTTTTACCATTGTCCAAATCAAAATAATAATCGCGTGCTGTCAGCAGTCGCAGCGTGCTCATTGCCAATTGGCTGTTGACCTTGTCTGCCGTGTCGGCACCATTGTTCATGCACGCCGATAAAGCAAAGGTTGCCAGTAAAAACAAGACAAAAGCTGTGATATAGATGTTTATTCTTTTCATTGTATGCTATATTTCATTGATTCGAAGAGAAAATGCGTTCGGACAACAGATACTGCGCACGGCTTTGTTAAAGAAGTAAAAACAGAGAGACACAAAGTTTTAAGACGAACCGTCTTCGCTTCGGAAGACGCATCGTCTTCGCCTCGGAAGACGAACCGTCTTCCCCTCGAAAGACGAACCGTCTTCCCCTCGGAAGACGAACCGTCTTCGCCTCGGAAGACGAACCGTCTTCCCCTCGGAAGACGCACCGTCTTCCCCTCGGAAGACGCACCGTCTTCCCCTCGAAAGACGAACCGTCTTCGCCTCGGAAGACGAACCGTCTTCGCCTCGGAAGACGGTGCCGATATAATGGTCGGAACGGCGCTTTCTTACACCGGGTTCACGTTATCATGCGGTTTTTATGTAATTTCGCGGCGTGAATTTCAGAGACATCACTGTCAAACAAACGTTTATTAACACACTGTGGACTGGTTACATACCTTATTCTTCGATCACTCCGCCTTGCAGGCGGTCGTTGTGCTTTCGCTGATATGCGCCATCGGACTGGCTTTGGGCAAGATACGCATCTTCGGCATCTCGCTGGGAGTGACGTTCGTCTTCTTCGCCGGCATTCTGAGCGGACACGCGGGCATCTCCATCCATCCGTCGATGCTGGAATATGCCGAGAGCTTCGGACTCATCGTCTTTGTTTATGCGCTGGGCATCCAGGTTGGTCCCGGCTTCTTCAGCTCTTTCCGTTCGGGAGGCATCACCCTGAACATGCTTGCGCTGGGTGTCGTGGCGCTCGGCACTGTGATGACGGTGCTGGGCAGCACGCTGCTCAACATCTCACTGCCCGACATGGTGGGCATTCTCTGCGGAGCCACCACCAACACGCCGGCGCTGGGTGCGGCGCAGCAGACCATGAAGCAATTGGGCGTGGAGGCAAGCACGTCGGCGCTGGGCTGTGCCGTGGCATATCCCATGGGCGTGGTGGGCGTGATACTGGGTGTGCTGCTGATACGCAAATGTCTGGTGCGTCCGCACGACCTGCAAGCCAAAGAGAAGGAGAACATCAACAAGCCTTATGTTGGCGCTTTTCAGGTGCACAACCCTGCCATCTTCGACAAGAGCATCAAGGAGATAGCCGGCATGGGTGCACACAAGTTCGTCATCTCCCGCCTGTGGCGCGACGGACAGGTCATCATCCCGGTCTCCGAGAAGATTGTCCGTGAGGGCGACCGCCTGTTGGTCATCACCTCCGAGAAACATGCGCCGGCGCTGACCGTGCTGTTCGGCACACAGGAGCACACCGACTGGAACAAGGAAGACATCGACTGGAACGCCATCGACAGCCAGCTGGTGTCGCAACGCATCGTCATCACCCGCCCCGAGCTGAACGGCAAGAAGCTGGGGTCGCTGCACCTGCGCAACAGCTTCGGCATCAACATCAGCCGTGTCTATCGCAGCGGCATCGAGCTGCTTGCCACTGCCGACCTCACCTTGCAGCTGGGCGACCGCCTGACGATCATCGGCGAAGCGGCAGCCATACAGAACGTTGCCAAGGTGCTGGGCAATGCGGTGAAAGACCTCGAGGCGCCCAATCTGGTGGCAGTCTTTGTGGGGATTGTGCTGGGACTGGCAGTGGGAGCCATCCCGTTTGCCATACCGGGCATGAGCATGCCGATCAAGCTGGGACTGGCAGGAGGCCCCATCATCGTGGGAATCCTAATCGGCACGTTCGGTCCGCGGCTGCACATGGTGACCTACACCACACGCAGCGCCAACCTGATGCTGCGCTCCATGGGGTTGTCGCTCTACCTGGCTTGTCTGGGATTGGATGCGGGCGAACACTTCTTCGAGACGGTCTTCCGCCCCGAAGGGATGTTGTGGATCGGCGCAGGAGCGGCACTGACGATTGTGCCGGTGGTGATGATGGGATTCATTGCTTTCAAATGGCTAAAGATAGACTTCGGGTCGACTGCCGGCATGTTGTGCGGCAGCATGGCGAACCCCATGGCGTTGAGCTATGCCAACGACACCATCCCGGGCGACAACCCCGCAGTGGCGTATGCTACGGTCTATCCGCTCTGCATGTTCCTGCGGGTGATTATCGCGCAGGTGCTCATTCTATTCTTTCTGTGAAACCTTGATGCCGACGTCGTTGATGCCCGACAAGGGCGCGTCGGGCAAGAGGTGGTTGATGGTGAAAAGGTAACTGCCGCCGTGCGGGGCGTACAGTGTGCCGGCAGCGGTGGTCTGCTCGTACAACCCGCCCAAGCCGTTGCCTTGCCAGTTCCCGACGGCATCTGCCAGCTGCACTTGCAGGGTGTCGGCATACACCCGTTGTCCCAGCGAGTCGGTACAGCATATCAGCAACGGCAGGTTGCGGTAAGGGTAGGTGGAGTGATTGCGCACGGTCACCGAGACCTGATAGGTCATGGCAGCGTCGAGAGAGAGCGCCGGCAGCAGCAAGGTATCGGTTCCCGACCAGCCCGACAGGGGCAGCGTGCGGTAGGTGTGATAGACAACGCGTTCGTCGCAGGCAGCCAACAGGGTCAGCACTCCTGCGGCAAGCAGCATTGTCAGCATCACAGGCAGCCGACCGGAACGCTTTGCCTCAGACCGATGCGGAAGCGCCGTCCGTACTCTTCCCATGAGAAGTGCCACCCGAACCTTTTTCATTCCGGTTATTCCTTTTGTTCTTCTTCCATCTGGCAGGTGCCTGATTGCCGGGTGCCCCACCCTGCTCCTGTCCCCGATTGGGCTGTTGCGGTCGGGCTGCGCGTTCGCCGCCCGGTGCGGAGGGTTTGTTCCTGTTCTTCTTTTTGCGCTTGCTGTTGTCGAAGCGTGTCAGGCTCTCCTGCTCCACAAGGTCTACCGGCTTCTTGGGGGCAATGTGCATGCCATCCTCCTTCAGGCTTTCGGGCTTGGTGCCCCGTTTGTTCATGCCGATCACCTCGAAGGCACGCTTGCCGCTGATCGTGACGAGGTTGGCAGGCACGCTCTTGTCCGTGGAGTAGGTGATTTGGTTGGCAAGAACATCCGCCTTGAAGTAGTAGAAGGTGCCGTCCTTGGTTTCGAGCGCCATCTCCTTGGAGGGCAGCCGCTTGGATGCTTCCACGTAGCAGTCCACCTCGTAGTTGAGGCAGCACTTCAGTTTGGCGCACTGTCCTGCCAGCTTCTGCGGGTTGAGCGAGATGTCCTGATAGCGTGCGGCGCCTGTCGATACGGAGCTGAACGAAGTCATCCACGTGGCGCAACACAGCTCCCGTCCGCAAGGACCGATACCGCCGATGCGTCCCGCTTCTTGCCGGGCGCCGATTTGCTTCATCTCGATGCGTACGCGGAAGGCTTCTGCCAGTACCTTGATGAGTTGGCGAAAGTCCACGCGGTCGTCGGCAATGTAGTAGAAGATGGCTTTGTTGCCGTCGCCCTGATACTCCACGTCGCCTATCTTCATGTTCAGCTTCAGGTCGAGGGCTATCTGCCGCGAGCGAATCATGGTGTTGTGTTCGCGGGCTTTGGCTTCATTGTACTTCTCCATGTCGACGGGGCGCACCTTGCGGTAGACACGTTTGATGTCGGTTTCGGAACGGATATTGGCTTTCTTCAGTTGCAGGGGCACGAGCCGTCCGGTGAGCGTCACCACGCCGATGTCGTGTCCGGGCGTTGCCTCTACCGCCACCACATCGCCTTTATCGAGTGGCAGGTGGTTGCTGTTGAGGTAGTATCCCTTCCGTGTGTTTTTGAACTGCACCTCTACCAAATCGCTTTCGGTTTCATTGCCGGGGATGTCGGCAAGCCAGTCGTAAGTATTGAGTTGCTTGTCCTGCCGGTTGCAACCGCGACAGCAGAATCCGCCGCTTCCGTTATGTAGCTTATATTCCATATTTATCTGTTCTTTATTAGTACAATCATTTTAAGGGCAAAGTCGAAGAACACCATCTTGGCATTCACGTTCTGTTCGATATGCACCTGTGCTTCGGTAAGCTCGTGCACAATGCCTGCCACGTTGCGCTCGTTGATGAAGGGTGCAAAGCGCACGGCGAAGTGCTCCTCGTCGGTGGTGAGGTAATTCATCTGCGGCTGGCGGAAGTTGTAGACAAAGTTCTCGCGTATCATACGCTGGGCATATTCCAGCAAGCGCTTCTGCCGTTCGCGCCCGATGCCGGCAACCTGTTCGCTCCACTCTTTCATCTCTTTTATCTTTCGCTGATATGCCAGACGCATCAAGCCGACAAAGAGGTCGAAGAACTGTCTGTTCTCTTCGTTGGTGTGGATGCTCTCGAGGGCTTTGACAAAGCTGCCGTTGGCAATGTGGGCGATGCGGAGCGCGTCGGCGGGAGCAATGCCGTAGTGGTTTTGCAGGGTGCGGGCAATGTCCGCTTCGGCGACGGGAGGCACATGGATGCGTTGCGTGCGGCTCAGTATGGTGGGCAACAGCATCTCCGGCGCATCCGACACCAGCAGGAAGAGGGTCTGCGCCGGCGGCTCTTCGAGCAGCTTCAACAGTTTGTTACCGAAAGCATTGTCCTTGTACATCTTCTCGGGCAGCCAGATGAGGGAAATCTTATAACCGCCCTCGCTCGACTTGAGGCTCAGCTTGTGGCTGATGTTTTCGCTTTCGTCTTTATATATATAGGGCTGGGAGGTGCCGACATTCAGCTCCTCCAGCCATTGGTCGTAGCTAAAGTAGGGGGAGTGCGTCAACAGCATCCGCCAAGCAGACAGGTAGTCGTCGGAGACTGCCGCCTTTGTGCTGTTCTTCTTGATAACGGGAAAGGTGAAATGCACGTCGGGATGTACCAGCTTGTTCCACTTCACACACGAGGGGCAGGTGCCGCAGGCATCTTCGGCAGTGCGATGCGGACAGCACACATAGCGGGCATACGCCAACGCCAGCGGCAGTTTGCCTGTGCCCGATGCGCCGCACAACAGCAGGGCATGGGCAATGCGTCCTTCCTGCACCTCCTTGCGCAACCGTTGCTTCACGGCTTCCTGTCCTACAACATCGTTAAAACCAAACATTGTCCGCCTCCTTCTTTACTAATAAATTTGTCGGGCTACCTCCCTGATGCTCTCAACGGCGCCGATGGAGTAGAAATGGATGCTCGGCACGCCGTGCCGCATCAACTCCCGACACTGTTGCACGCACCATTCGATGCCGACCTGTGCCACCTCACTGTCGTCGCGGCACTTCTCCACGGCTTGTGCCAGCGGTTCGGGTATGTCGACCTTGAATGTCTTGGGCAGCAGGCTGAGTTGCGACCGTTTCCTGAGCGGCTTGATGCCCGGCAGGACAGGCACGTTGATACCTTCCTTGCGGACACGTTCCACAAAATCGAAATAGCTGCGATTGTCGTAGAAGAGCTGGGTGACGGCATATTCGGCGCCTGCTTCCACCTTCCGTTTCAGCCAGTAGATGTCGGTCTCGATGTTGGGTGCCTCTTCATGCTTCTCGGGATAGCAAGCCACGCCGTACGAGAAAGGGGTGGCAGTGATTTTCATCTCCGAGCCATCCACAAAGATGCCTTGGTTGAAACGATTAATCTGATCTTGAAGCTCAATGGCGTGGTGATACCCGTCGCCTTCGGGGGTGAAGACGGTCTCGTGTCGGGCTTTGTCGCCTCGCAGCACAAGCAGGTCGGTGATACCCAGAAACTGGAGGTCGAGCAGCACATATTCGGTCTCTTCGCGGGTGAATCCGCTGCACAGGAGATGCGGAACGACGGTGAGGTTGTACCTGTTTTGTATGGCAGCAGCCACGGCTACGGTACCCGGTCGGCGACGCAGGCGGTCGCGGCGGTAGAGACCGTTGCCCAAGTCTTTGTACACATATTCGCTGCGATGTGTAGTTATATTGATATATTTGGGGTCAAATTCCCGCAGAATATCTATTGTTTCGTACAGTTTCTCAATGCCTGTTCCTTTGAGCGGCGGCAATATTTCAAAGGAGAAAGCTGTCTTTTCGTTGCTGTGTATCAGGTCGATAATTTTCATTCAGACGTTATGCTTTGTACCTTTCGGCACGTTGCGGGCAAAAGTAGATAAAAGAGATTGAACACGAAAAGAATATCTATATAAAATAAGGTGCGGAAGGCAATTATTTGTACAGCAAGAAGAGGCAGGGAATCTTACTCAGTTCGGGCACCTTGCCCGTCCACTCCCTGACGGTGCGGGTACGGATATACTCCTCCCGACAAGTGATACCGGCGGCAATGCACAACCGCGTCTGCGGTCGGCAGGTGTGCAAAATATCTTCTACCAGCTTGTTGTTCCGGTAGGGCGTTTCGATGAAGAGCTGGGTTTGCTGTTCGGCATAGACGCGCTGTTCCAGCTGCTTCAACCGCTGGGTGCGTTCATGCGGATCGATGGGCAGATAACCGTGAAAGGCAAAGCTCTGCCCGTTGAACCCCGACGCCATCACGGCAAGCAGAATGGCAGAGGGACCCACCAGCGGCACCACCCGCAACCCTTTGCGTTGGGCGATGGCGACCACATCGGCGCCCGGGTCTGCCACCGCCGGACAGCCCGCTTCAGACAGAATCCCCATGTCGTTGCCTTCCGTCAGCGGTTGCAGGTAGCCCGACAGGTCGGCAGGCGAAGTATGCTTGCCCAGCGGATAGAACGTCAGACTGTCAATATCCATCTCCCTGTCCACCTTCTTGAGGAAACGACGCGCCGAGCGGACATCCTCCACAATGAAGTGGCGGATGGTGCAGATAATACCTTTATTATATGCGGGGAGTACCTGTTCGATCGGCGTATCGCCCAACGGGACAGGGAGCAGATAGAGTGCGGGGTCAGCCATAGACTACGTTACCGGCTTCGTTCTTGTAATCGTCGAGATTGAATCCTTTCTCGTACATGCCCATAGCGCGCAGGCTCATGCCGATGCTGGAGAAGCCTCCGTCGTGGTAGAGATTCTGCATGGTCACCTTGCGGGTGAGGTCGGAGAAGAGCGTGATGCAATAGTCGGCACACTCCTCGGCAGAGGCATTGCCCAGCGGCGACATGCGGTCGGCAAAGTCGAAGAGCTTGTCGATGCCCTTCACCCCCGAGCCGGCAGTGGTCATGGTGGGCGATTGCGAGAGGGTGTTGATGCGTACCGAGTGGTCGCGTCCGTAGATATAGCCGAAGCTGCGGGCAATCGATTCGAGCAGTGCTTTGGCATCTGCCATGTCGTTGTAGCCGTAGAACGTGCGTTGGGCAGCCACATAAGTCAGGGCAACGATAGAACCGTACTCAGCCATGGCATCGAGGTTCTTTGCCACTTGAATCATCTTGTGAAACGAGATTGCCGAGATGTCGAGGGTCTTGTTCAGCATGTCGTAATCCAGATCGTCATACGTCCGACGCTTGCGCACATTGGGCGACATCCCAATCGAATGGAGCAAGAAATCAATCTTTCCGCCTAAAATATCCATGGAGCGGGTGAAGACGTTCGTCAGCTCTTCCACATTGGTAGCGTCTGCGGGAATGACCTCGCAGTGCAACTTGTCGCCTAAAGTGGAAATGTCACCCATACGGACAGCCACCGGCGTATTGGACAAAGTGATGGTTGCTCCCTCTTCTACAGCTCTCTCGGCTATTTTCCAAGCAATGGATTGCTCATTCAGGGCACCGAAAACAATGCCCCTTTTACCTTTCAATAAATTATAACTCATACCTATGTAAATGTTTAGTAGGCGGCAAAGATACATACTTTATGTATCTACATGGTTAACAAATCGCAAATTATCTATCAAAAAGACAAAATTTACACCTTTTCTATCGACTAATGTACCATCATTCGGATAAAATGCTTTATCTTTGCGTCGGTAATTAAGAGGTTTTTTCATAATATTTATTTAAGGTTAGAATTAGGTTAACATGTATCACTTATTACTTCTTTCGTAAGCCACTTGGGAAAGCAGCTTACGAAAGGGTAATAAACTCTTTAAAAAGACCTACACAACATCCTTAGAAACATCATTACCACCCTCCCTTTCTCTTCGATTCAATCAATCATTCAACATCCTATTTTTCAAGAATGTACACTTCCTATAGAAACAGGGAGAGTACTTGTTGCGGCACCTGCGGACGGGAAGGATATAAACACATACAAGGAGATAAGTCGCTTAATTACTAAGTAAACAAAGGACTATCTTCAGCTCCTCTCCTCCCAGAAGGAGAGGAGCTGAAGATAGTCCGTACCTATTGCTTGGTAAATGTCAGGTCTACCGCACCATTGGAGATGCTCATGGTCTTCGAGTTGAAGGTGCCGCTGTAAAAAATATCCGATTCACCAAGCTTTTTCAGCACAATGTTTTTACCGTTGGTCACGGTGACAACGCAATTTACAGCCGGCGCAAAAGCCCCAATGCTCGTGTAGTCGGCAGAAAAGACACACGTCAGCCCGTGGTCGCCAAATTCCAGCGTATAGACAATGGGGCTTCGGGTCGTGTTGTCTATCCACACCGTGTTTTCCAGCACAAGCTCCGGCGTCTTGTCCTCTTCCTTACACGAAACGGCAATGAAGCATATCGCCATCATGAGCCAGCACAATTGATTTCTCGTTTTCATCTTAAATCTGTTTTTATGGTTAATAATACAAATGATTCAAAAATAGGTCTTTACTGCAAATTCAAACTGTTCGATAAATAACTGCTTGAATGCCAGGATATTGTTCTGCTCGTAAAAAATAAGCAAGGCTTTTTTGTACGCTATCGGGTCGACTGTTCGGAAAGAGAGCGGGCAATAGCCGTGCGCTATCAGAATGGCATTGCTTGTGATGCGTGCTGTGCGCTTGTTGCCGTCGCTGAATGCCTGAATGTACGAAAGTAGCACCAACGTCAGCAAGGCTTTTTC
>JAISGR010000089.1 GCA_031262995.1 Prevotellaceae bacterium
GAAACACTTATATTTTTATTATATCATTAAAATTGAGCGAAACGAGTATGAAGAAACATCTCATGCATTTCCTGTTGACAGCGGTTCTGTCGGTACTAACTACCACCGCATTAGCCCAAGTCACAGTGAAAGGACAATTAGTCGATGCCGACAGTGGTGAACCGCTGATTGGAGCATCCATTACAATCGACGGAAGTACGCAAGGTACGGTGACAGACCTTGATGGCTACTTTTCACTGAATGTGGCAAACAATGCCACGCTAACATTCCGATATATCGGATACAAAGATCTCAAGCAGAAAATTACCGCCCGGGGCAACAGCACCGACATAGGGGTAATCAGAATGGCATCGGATGCCGTGATGCTGTCGGACGTAACCATCACTTCGTCGATTGCCATTGCGCGCAAGACACCGGTTGCCGTATCGACGGTCGACCCCACGTTTATTGCCGAACGATTGGGTACGCAAGAGTTTCCCGAAATATTGAAAAGCACGCCCGGCGTACATGCCACACGCGACGGCGGCGGCTTTGGCGATTCAAAAATCACGGTACGCGGCTTCAAGCAGGAGAATGTGGCAGTCATGATCAACGGTGTGCCCATGAACGGCATGGAGAACAACAAGGTCTACTGGAGCAACTGGGCAGGACTTGCCGACGTGACCCGCAGCATGCAGACACAACGCGGATTGGGTGCCTCTAAGGTAGCTTCACCGGCTGTAGGCGGCTCCATCAATATCATTACTTACGGCGCTGAAGCCCAGAAAGGCGGAACCATATACTATGGTATGGGCAACGACGGATACAACAAGATGCTCTTTAAAGTCTCCTCCGGTCTGACCAAAGACGGATGGGCGTTCTCACTGCTGGGCGCTAAGTCTTGGAGCGACGGATACGTACAAGGAACCGATTACACGGGCTACAACTACTTCCTGAGCATTACCAAACGCTTCAACGACAGCCACCAACTCTCACTCACCGCTTTCGGCGCGCCGCAAGAACACTACCAACGCAGCAGTTACGACGGATTGACCATCAAAGAGTGGCAAAAGGTAAGAAACTATATGGGCGGTAAATCTCCCTATCGCTACAATGCCACGTATGGCTTCGACAAGAACGGCAATCGCAGAACCTCTGCCTACAACGAATACCACAAGCCGCAGATTTCGTTGAATCATTTGTGGCAAATCGACCACAAGTCGAGCCTGAGTACCGCCCTCTATATGTCGATCGGACGAGGCAACGGATACAGCGGGCAGGGCGACAGCTCACACCGCAGCGGATGGTACGGTGCCAGCAACGGCATCCTCAATACCACCTACCGCAATCTCGACGGCACCTTTGCCTACGACCAGATTCAAGAGATGAATGCCGAGAGTACTACCGGCTCGAAGATGGTCATGTCGAAAAACAAGAACGACCATATCTGGTACGGACTGCTCTCGACCTACACCACTAAGTTAGGCGAATACTTCGACGTATTCGGCGGCGTAGACCTCCGCTACTACAAGGGATTGCATACCAATGAGATTATCGACCTCTACGACGGAAAGTATTTCATCGACAGCAACCGCGCTGCCGTGAAAGCCGAAAACTATGCCGGGGCGGGTACCAACGAGTTCAAAAACAAGAAGTTGCAAGTGGGCGACATCATCTATCGCGACTACGACGGCTTTGTGATGTCGGAAGGCGTCTTCGGACAAGTGGAGTACAACAGAAGTAAACTGAGTGCTTTCGTCTCCTTTGCCGGTTCCAACACCAGCTATTGGCGCTACGACCGCTTCTACTACGACGAGGATCACGCCAAATCGGGCACGAACAACTACCTGGGCGGAAGCGTCAAAGCCGGCGCCAACTACAACTTGGACAAATACAACAATGTATTCGTCAACGTCGGCGTCATTTCGCGTGCGCCGATGTTCGAGGCGGCTTTCATCAATTCGCAAAACAACCACGCCCTCAACCCCGACGCCAAGAACGAGAAGATCTACTCGTTCGAGGTGGGTTACGGCTTCCGCAGTCGCTTCTTCAATGCCAACGTCAATGGCTACTTCACACGCTGGTTAGACAAAACCATGTACAAGAGCAGCACCTTCACCCGCAAAGACAATGGCACCGAAGACCGTTGGACGATCAATATGATGGGTGTTGGCTCCCGACACATGGGACTTGAGTTTGACTTTACAGCCAAACCCTTCCAATGGTTAGACGTAACGGGCATGCTTTCGCTCGGCGACTGGCGCTGGGATAGCAATGCCAGCGGCTATTTCTACGATTCACAAGGTCAGCCGTTGGCAGACTTGCAGGGCACGCTCGCTTCGGGTGTAGGTGCCCCCGACCATGCCAAGGCAACCTACAAGATGAATAACATCCACGTAGGCGGCGCCGCACAAACCACCGCCGCATTGGGCTTGAATGTCCGTCCCATGGAGGGATTGCGCATCAGTCTCGACTGGAACTTCTACGCACGCAACTATGCCGACTTCACCGTCGACGCAAGCGGACTGGGTGCCGGCGCCAACATTGAGTTAGTAGAGCCTTGGAAGATACCCTCGTACAGCACGTTCGACCTGAGTGCCGGTTACTCGTTCGACTTGGCGGGAACAAAGGCAACCATCAGCGGCAATGTATTAAACCTCTTCAACCAGGAGTATATCGCCGATGCTTACGACGGATCCAACCACCAATGGGACACCGCTTATCGCATATTTTACGGCATAGGACGTACCTACTCCGTAAGTTTGAAGTTCTCTTTCTAATCTCTTAAAACAATGTCAATTATGAACAAAAAGATAACACTCGGTCTCCTGTCCGCACTGCTCTTCCTGGCAGTGGGATGCGACTACAACGATAAATACTTCGACGGTTACGACGACTACACCGTGACGGATGTCGTTCAGTTCGAAGGCGATTATACGGGTAACTATCCCGCCCAAGGATTTTTCGCCGACAAAGTAGTGGTCGAAGCGTATGTCACCTCGATGCTCAAAGCGACCTATCCTTATGCCGATGCAGGATCGACAGCCAAAGTGAATGTGCTCTATGGTACCATCACCCAAGATTATGAGCCGACGTCGACCGACATCACTTACGAACTCACCACCGAAGACTACGACAGCATGGGTACCGGCGATAACGAACCCGGACAGTACAACAACTTCGACAGTGACATGGACATCGACGCCTACCTCAAAGCGTTCTGTGCCACCAAGTATGCTTCCGAAGCAGACGGCACCACGGTTGCCATCACCTTTAAATACTACGGCGGTCCGTCGCCGCAGGTGCGCGGCTACGTGAAAACAGCTTCCGGATGGGACGTCTATGAGATGGAGCCGGGCTTTGTGGCAGACAACAGCTATACGCTTACCACAGAAGACTACGATTCCATGGGAACCGCCAGCGGCACGCCGGGCAGGTACAACAACTTCGACAGCAATATGGATATAGACATGTATCTCACGAACTTCTTGCGAGTGAACTATCCATACACGGCTGCCGGTGCCACGTACAACGTAAGCTACGTATTTTATATCTCACAAAAGGACGGCAGTCGAACAGAGTCGCGCATCTACAAGTACGACGGCTCCGCATGGGCACCCTACGACCCGTATGCCGAACATTTGGAGGTGACCACCAAGGTTGCCGAAATGTCGTACGACGGCACCGCATGGACGCTGGTACGCCTGATGGGCGGTAGCGTTACCCGCACCTTTACTGCCGAAGATTATGCCGCGTTAGTAGCCGACGTGAAAGCCAACAAACCTGCCTACATGAGTACCCAAAAAGACAATGAGGAGTACTACTATGGCGCCTCTGCCGGTTATAACAACATCAACAATAACTATAACACTTGGAGGAACTACTACAGTGTGGATGGCTATTTGGACGGTAAATCGGACGCAGAGGTACAGGCAATCATGGATCAGCATCTGGCAGAAGGCATCTCCACCTTGCTCTTGCCGAAGTGGTATCCCGTCGGCGACAGCGGATTGAGCTACGTCGTGGTTTATACCATCTACAACGGACGCGGCAACGGAGACTACGCCATGAATTTCATCTATAACGAAGAAACGAAAGCTTTCGAGTGGACAGGCAGCGAACCGGTTAAGCGCTAATCCACCGCATCATATCATCTCCCGTTTCGGGGGTATCGAAGAGGGTGTGTCTCAAGCAGGCACACCCTCTTCCGTTTCTTGTTCCGAGGCTAACAGAAGTTTTGTTCCGAGGCTGACAGAGATTCTGTTCCGAGGCTGACAGAAGTTCTGTTCCGAGGCTAACAGAAGTTTTGTTCCGAGGCTGACAAACTTACTCCCCTCCTCCCGGGAGGAGGGGTGCCCTTTAGGGCGGGGTGGTAGGATAAAAAACGAATGACTTCTCTGTATTATTTCTCCACCACCCCGTCGCTTCGCGCCACCCCTCCTGCCAGCAGGAGGGGAGCTGAAGATAGTCCGACTACCGTTAATGAAGGTCATTAATACCCGTTAATGAAGGTCATTAATACCCGTAAATGAGAGTCATTTATACCCGTAAATGAAACTCATTGATACCCGTAAATGAAGTAACTTACAGACTGCGAACTGCAAAAAATAAGAGGGTGTACCCGGCAGGCACACCCTCTTACAGGGTTATAGGGTTGTCCGAATGTCTATTTGAACAGCTTCCGGGCGATGGTAGTCAGATAAATGCGGCAATTCATCCAGGTGTGTCCACCGGAGGTGTAGAGCGTTTCGCAATTGATCTTGTTCTTCTTCAGCTCGGCAGCCATGGCTTTGGCGCCGGCATAGAGGCTGTCGTCCTTGCCGCAGCCAATCCACAACAGCTTGAGGGTACGCAGCTGTTCGGGTGCGGCGTAGTCGGTCTTGAAGCTTTCCGACAGTCCCTGCGGGAATACGGCGGGAGCCATGGGGCATACGTAGGCAAACACCTCGGGGTGTCCCAGTCCGGCGCCCAGCGTCTGCCGTCCGCCCAGCGAGAAGCCGGCAATGGCGCGGCTGTCACGGTCGGCTTTGGCACGGTAGTTGGCTTCCGTATAAGGGATGATCT
>JAISGR010000126.1 GCA_031262995.1 Prevotellaceae bacterium
TACAACAAGCTTGCAAGAATAATCAACTAACAGCGTGTTTTATACTACCGTTTTTTTTTTTTGATATTGGAACGGCGAAAGGGGTGGTGCAAAGAGGCAGCGCATTTCGGACAGCTGCACGCCGGACGGATGACCGGAGTCGGTTTGTGTCTAATGAACGAACGGTTGGTTGCTAATGACCGAGCCGGCATAAAAAGAAGCGGGTGTGCCGTTTTGACACACCCGCTTCGCTCCTGTCCGACCGGTTGTTACACCAGCTTGATAAACAGGTCGCCTTCTACTTCTTCAGCAGAGATTTTGTCTTCGCGCGACAACCAGCCCAAACCCATATAGAGGTCTTTATCTACCAGCTTGGTTGCCTTCTTCAGTTGTTTTGCAGTCAAGCCTTCGGTACCATTCAGCGCATTCCAAATCTTTCCGGCTGTTTCGCCGGCTTTTTCTTTAAACATGTCAGTTTTGTTTTTAGTTAAACTTATGTAACGCTCTGTCATAGAAGCGTTACGGAATAATTTCGCGGCAAAGGTAATGGCTTTTTATGCTATACAACATGCAACTCTGCTCCTTTTTTACAATATTTTCAATTTCGTGCCCGCTTTTTGTTCTTTTTTGCCTGCTTGTTTCAAAACATGCTTGTCAACAACAGGATGTTCAGCAGCGTAACCACAGCCGCAATGGTGTAGAGCACGAAGCTGTTCCAACGGCTGTTGGCATACGTCCCCATGACCCGCTTGGAGGAGGTGAGGCTGACTTGCAGGAAGACCGTGAAGGGCAGCTGGATGCTGAGTATCATTTGCGAGACAAGCAATCCCTTGAACGGGTCGCCGATGAAAAAGATGAGCACCAGCGCCATGCCCAGCGAGAGTAGGATGCCCACCTGCGAGTGGCTGTCCTTGATGTGGTAGGATTCGCCGAACATCCCCGCAAAGATGGAGCCGGCAGCCATGCCGCTGGTGATGGTCGACGAGACGCCTGCCATGAGCAACGCCAGCGCAAAGATGATCGCCGCGCTGTTGCCCAGCAGCGGTTCGAGCAGTGACTTTGCCTGTTGCAGCTCTTCTACCTGTATGTTGTTCCGGAAGAATGTGGCGGCAGCCAGCAGAATCATGGCGCTGTTGATTGCCCACCCCACAATCATGGAGAAGAGCGTGTCGAACAGCTCGTACTTCAACACCTTGCGGATGGAAGCGTTGTCTTTCTTGTTGTACTCATGACTCTGAATCACCTCCGAATGCAGGAACAGGTTGTGCGGCATCACCACCGCCCCCAGCACGCTCATCACGATGAGCATGCTGCCTTGCGGAAAGGAGGGCTTCACCCACCCTACGGCTGCCGCTTCCCAGTCTATCTGCACCAGAAACAGCTCGTAGATAAAGGAGAGACCGATGACCGAAACGAAGGCGATGATGGAGCGTTCGATCTTCTTGTAGGAGTTGGTGAAGAGCATCACCAGCGCAAACGCCGTCGTGAGCACCGCACCGGCGATGATGGGAATATCGAACAGCATCTGCAAGGCGATGGCTCCACCCAGTATCTCTGCCAGCGAGGTAGAGACGGATGCCAGCACAGCCGTGCCCAGTATGGGGCGCGCTATCCACTTGGGCGCATATTGCGTTGCCGCCTCGGAGAGGCACAGACCGGTAACGATGCCCAGGTGTGCCACGTTGTGTTGCAATATAATCAACATAACGGTGGAGAGCGTGACAACCCACAACAGGTCATAGCCAAACTCCGAGCCGGCGGCAAAGTTGGATGCCCAGTTGCCCGGATCGATGAATCCGACGGTGACGAGCAGCCCGGGACCGATGTAACGAAAGATGTCCAGCCCGCCCAGGTGGCGCTGGTGGTCTTTGCGTTTCAAGTCTTTGATGAGATTCTTCATGCGTGTGGCTCCTGCAAAAGGTGAGGGTTACTGTGAACGGTGTTTCCGGCTGTTAGCAGGCAAAGAGCGGATACTCCTTCATGGTGCGGTTGACGCGGGCACGGATGTCGGCTATCACAGCTTCGTTGTCGACGTTGGAGAGCACAGTCTCAATCATTTCGGCTATCTCCAGCATCAGCTCCTCTTTGGCGCCGCGGGTGGTGATGGCAGGCGTACCCAGCCGGATGCCCGATGTCTGGAATGCCGAACGGCTGTCGAAGGGCACCATGTTCTTGTTCACGGTGATGTCGGCAGCAACCAGCGCCTTCTCTGCCACCTTGCCGGTGAGTTCGGGGAACTTCGAACGCAGGTCGACCAGCATGGAGTGATTGTCCGTGCCGCCCGATACGATGGTGAACCCGCGATCGACCAGCGCCTGTGCCAGCACTGCGGCATTCTTCTTCACCTGCAAGGCGTACGCTTTGAACTCGGGTTGCAGTATCTCGTTGAAGGATACCGCCTTGGCGGCAATGACATGTTCCAGCGGGCCTCCCTGTATGCCGGGGAAGACAGCCGAGTCGAGCAGTTGGGACATCAGCTTCACTTCGCCCTTGGGAGTCTTCTTGCCCCACGGATTGGGGAAGTCTTTGCCCATCAGGATGATGCCTCCGCGCGGCCCGCGCAGTGTCTTGTGGGTGGTCGACGTCACGATGTGCGCATACTTCACCGGATTGTCGAGCAGACCGGCAGCAATCAGTCCGGCAGGATGAGCCATGTCGATCATCAGGATGGCGCCCACCTTGTCGGCTATCTCCCGCATGCGTTTGTAGTCCCATTCGCGGGAGTAAGCCGACCCGCCTCCGATAATCATCCGGGGCTTCTCGCGCAGTGCAATCTCTTCCATCTGGTCGTAGTCGACCTGTCCGGTTTCGCGATTCAGGTTATACTCGCAGGGGGTGTATATGATGCCCGATGTGTTCACGAGGGAGCCGTGCGACAAGTGTCCGCCGTGCGACAGGTTCAATCCCATGAACTTATCGCCCGGGTTGAGTACAGCCAGGAATACGGCGGCATTGGCTTGTGCGCCCGAGTGCGGCTGCACGTTCGCCCATTCGGCATCGAATATCTGCTTGATGCGGTCGATGGCGATTTGCTCGCTCTGGTCTACCACCTCGCAACCTCCGTAATAGCGTTTGCCGGGATAGCCTTCGGCGTACTTATTGGTCAGGCACGAACCCATGGCTTGCATTACCTCGTCGCTTACAAAGTTCTCCGAAGCGATCAGCTCTATGCCTTTGAGCTGGCGTTGATGCTCTTTCTCGATGATGTCGAAAATCAAATTGTCTCTTTTCATTGCTATATAAATGTTTTGGAATTATGTTTTTAGAAGAATACGCCGAGCGAGAAGCTGAGCACGTTTTCGCGTCGGTTGAACCGCAGCTCGTCGGACGGTATGGGACGGTAGTCGGTAGCGGCAGGGGCATCGTAGGTAATCTGCTTGGAGATGTTGTGCAACCCGATGTCGTAGCGGAAGTCGAAGAAGATGCGCGAGATGGTGACAGCCACCCCGAGTGTCATACTCAGGTTGAGCGGATTGAGTTCCTCTTTGATGTCCGGACGGTCGAAGTTGTCGAACGTCACCTTGCTCTTGCTGTTCCGTATGTATAGCAGTTTAGGCCCGCCGAAGATAGCCATTCCGTAGGGTCCCTCCTTGATGATATTATACCCGTAGATAACCGGCACATCAATGCTGTGTATCGAAGAGATGATGGATGCCGTGCCCGGTGTCACCCCTTCGGCATCGGGTTTGACAAAGGTAATGTCGCAGCGGTTGATGGTGTAGGAGACTTCGGGTTGCAGAAAGTGGCGTTTGAAGTTGATGCGCATAAAGAGCGAGCCGAAGTAGCCCAGCTTGTAATTGTTCTGCACCTCTTTCACGCCGATGTTGCTGAGCGCCAGGCGGGAGACCAGAAACAGCGAAGAGGTGAATCCCCCCTTGATGCCGAAGTTAAGCGGACGATCGTGGCGGTGCATCACCTCCGCTTTCTTCTCGACCCGAACGCCGGGCAGAGGCAGACCTTGCCCCCATAGCGCCACAGGCAACAGGCAGAGCAGACAAATGCCGTACAACCGTTTCATTGTCGCGTCACTTGATTTTCTTGCGTTCAACCGACCAGCCGAACTTGCCTATCTTCCCG
Organism: Prevotellaceae bacterium; assembly: GCA_031262995.1. Taxonomy (GTDB): domain Bacteria; phylum Bacteroidota; class Bacteroidia; order Bacteroidales; family Bacteroidaceae; genus Bacteroides. Next base: position 4,057 of record JAISGR010000126.1, read on the forward strand.
CCCAGCTCGTAATAGCCTCCGTGCACATACACCAGCGGATGCGCATCGGTCAGCTCGAACTTACCGGTTTGGCTGTCCATGTACCGCTCGTCGGCACGCACATTCACCACCTCGGCAATGAACATGTCGTGCGAACCGAGTGGCTGTACCTCCGTTACGCGACACTCGATGCACAGGGGCGATTCCTCGATGAGGGGGGCTTTGATCACGCTGCTTTTGCCGGGTGTCAGCTGCATCTCCTTGAACTTGTTGTGACTCTTGCCCGACCGCACGCCGCACCAGTCGGTGGCACGCGCCATGTCGGTCGTAGTGAGGTTGATGACAAACTCGCGGTTGCGCAGCAGTATGTCGTGCGAATACCGTTCGGGGCGCACGGAGATGTAACACATGGGTGGGTCGCTGCAGATGGTTCCCGTCCATGCCACGGTCAGGATGTTATACTCTTCGGGGGTGCTGCCGCAACTTACCAGCACGGCGGGCAACGGATATATCATGGTGCCCGGTTTCCAGTCTACCTTCATAATTACTTGATGATTTCTATGTCTTCACGCCTTTGTTCCTTCTCGCAGTAATGGCATCGCAGGAGACACAGCTCTTTGTTGACGACATGAAAGCGTGTGGGCATCGGTTCGTTGTTGGTCACACACACCGGATTGGAGCATTTCGCGATGCCGTTCAGCTCGTCGGGCAGTCCCACTTCGCGCTTCTCCACCACTTCGTAGTTGCGGATGATGGCGAGCTTGACATGGGGCGCCACCACGGCGATGCGGTTGATGTCCACATCGCTGAAGAACTTGTCGGCTATCTTGATGATGCCTTTCTTGCCCAGTTTCTCGCTGTGGAGGTTGAAACCGATGGTGATGTTGTTGGTCATGTGTTCGAGTCCCAGCATGGAGACTACGGTAAAGAGCTTTTCGGAGGGGATATGGTCTATCACCGTACCATTCTCCAGCGCTGCCACTTGCAGCTTTTGTTTCTTATTGTCGAGCATAATTTTCTTCATTTCAGCATCGGGATTAACGGAATGAGAGGGGGTTCACAGCACGGAGAGTCCCAACACGTCGCACAGGATGGCTTCGCGGGCATAGAGACCGTTTCGGGCTTGTTGGAAGTAATAAGCCTTGGGGTTATCGTCCACGTCGTAAGCGATTTCGTTGACGCGGGGCAGCGGATGCAGGATGCGCAGGTTGGGGCGGGTGGCAGCCAACATGCGGTTGCGCAGCACGTACACATTCTTCACCCGTTCGTACTCCATCAGGTCGGTGAATCGTTCGCGCTGTACGCGGGTCATATAGAGGATGTCGGCATCGGCAATGGTCTCTTCGGTGAAGTCGGTATGCTCAATGTACCGGATGCCCTGTTGCCGGCAATAGATTTTATACTCCTCGGGCATCTTCAGTTCGTCGGGAGCGATGAAGTGGAAGAGGGGGTTGAAGTGTCGCATGGCCATGAGTAGGGAGTGCACGGTTCGTCCGTACTTCAGGTCGCCCACGAGGTAGATGTTGAGGTGCTCCAGCGTGCCTTGTGTCTTGTAAATGGAATAGAGGTCGAGCATGGTTTGCGAAGGGTGCTGGTTGGCTCCGTCGCCGGCGTTCACGATGGGAATGGCGGTTACTTCGCTGGCGTACCGGGCGGCGCCCTCCAGGTAGTGTCGCATCACGATGATGTCGGCATAGTTGCTCACCATCTTGATGGTGTCTTTCAATGTTTCGCCTTTGGAGGAGCTGGTTGCTTTGGGGTCGGCAAAACCGATGACGCGGGCGCCGAGGCGGTTGGCTGCCGTTTCGAAGCTCAGCCGGGTACGTGTAGAGGGTTCAAAGAACAGGGTCGCTACAACCTTTCCGTCCAGCAGTTTGCTGTTGGGGTGCGCTTCAAAGTGTTTAGCCATTTCTATCATATAGAGGATCTTCTCCTTGGTATAATCGGCAATGGTTACTAAGCTTCTATTTTCCATTTTCGTTCGCTGATTATTTGCTTGTTATTAGTGGGGGCGAAGTTAGAAAAAAGAGGGATGTGATACAAATTAATGCAAATAATAAGTACCGAACAAACAATCAATTAAGAAAACCGTTACTTTTGCACACCCAAAATGATTACTAATATTTAAATCTTAAAAACAATGGCTTACGTAATTAGTGACGATTGTATCGCTTGCGGCTCATGCATCGACGAATGTCCGGTAGGAGCTATCTCCGAAGGCGATATTTATGTTATCAACCCCGACGAATGTACAGACTGCGGCACATGTGCCGGCATTTGCCCCTCCGAAGCAATCCACGAGGGTAATTAATCGGTAGCAAAGTCCAAGACCCTAAGGAGGGTGTACCCAGATGCGGTACACCCTCCTTTCTGTGTGCCATACCGGGTCACCTGCAAAACTCTGGGTCAGTCCGAAAAGTCGGTTACAATTCTGGGGCAAGTCAAAAACTCGGTTGGTGATAAAATCAACGGTCGGCGAAGCCAAAGGCTCCTAACCCAGCCCGTTGCATGTGAGCGTAGCGAACGACGCATCGGGTCTACGTTATGTTTATTTCCCTATCCTACTTAAGGAAAGGACAATCTATTATAGTAGGTTGCGCTTTCCGCGCGCGGTGTTAACAATGCATATACATTAACCCAACGTGCCGCTCGCTACGCTCGCTCTGCGTTGGGCTGGGTTAAATGCCTTCAGGCATAGGCTTACAGCCTGAATTAAGCCTTTCAGGCTTCGCCGACTGTTTGTTCAGGATTTGCTCCTGCTTTATACACTAAATGGCAAGATAATTTTCCAATCGACTTTTCGGACTGACCCAAAACTCTTTGTTTGAGAATCTGTTAAAATACTAAAAATCACTATCTGTAACAATATCAGATAGGGGTTTCCAGTAGGTTTTACCGTTCACTCATCGAAAGGTTTGTTTTACATCTTTAGCGTCCACCTGTAACCAGTGCCGTTAAAGCGGGGAAATACTTACGTGATAATGCATAAACACAAACTCCTATGCCAACGATAAAAAATGGTATAAGGAAATAGCCTACCAACATCATCCACTCACTAATGGGCGACAATAATTTTACCCAATATAGCACAATAAGTGTCACCGGCATTCCATGATATGCATAAACAAAAAAGGAACTTCCTGCTAAAAAAGCATTGACGGACAAATGGTTCTTTTTTATACCATACGCTGTCCAAGAAACGATTGCAACTAATCCTACAACAATACCTATTTTGCTTATATAATCATAATTCGTTATATTACAATACCACAACCATGTATCCAGTACGACTAAAGTCAAATACATCAAGGTTGTAGCCCATCGCATTGAATAAAAGTCAATCGTGAAATCATGTTTGTTTATACTAAACCACGCTCCAAAGGAGAAAAAGAAAAAGGCGGTGATGCTAAATCCGGGAACTGCAAACCATAAACTAAATAGATATAATACCCCAAGGGCAAGAACACCGAACACCTTGCAATATTTAATATATACATGGAGTATCGGGGTGAAAAGGATGACTATTATCAAGTCACGTATAAACCAAAACTGATAACAAATAGGCATTCCTGTACCATGATCCCAAAACAGATTCAACCAATCCTGCCAATCATAATCCGATATCAGCTTCTGCCTTCCCGATGTCATGGAAGAAAGGAATAGTTGGGTTAGGAAAATCAATAGAAATACTACTATATTCCAAAATATGTATGGAATGAATAAAGTTCGGATACGTTTTTTTAACTTCTGTCCATATATTTTAAAAGAGAAATCGGAGTGATAAAAAAACAGGAAACCCGAGATAAAGAAAAAGAGGGGTACAGCTATACGTGCCAGTTCATTGGTTACGATATGATGCAATAAATCATATATCGGGAATTGTCCTTCATTAACTAATAAAGTTCCATTTATCATTACGCCCCCTAAGTTTGTATGGATAAATACCACCGCCACAATCAGTGGTAACCTCAAAAACATAATTGTTCTTGAAAGAGTTGTATCATCATTTGATAACATACATTGACATCTTTAATTTGTTATGAATACTGCGAAAACTTCTCGTCGGTATAGGCGTAAAGCTTCAACTGCTCCATCGTCGGGTTACTACTGTGTACGAGTCAGTGATCCGTACATCAGTGTAAACGTTTCGGTAGCCAACCGGCTATTCTCATCGGGCGGTGAGGTTTCCCAGTTCACGGGATAGGCATTGGAACAACGCCAGGCTGCGGCGATCTCATGTTGTGCATTCTCCAGCTTGATGACGAGCTGACAACGTTCTACCCGTCCGCCTTCGTAGAGCCTCAAGCAGCGGTTTACCCAGTCGCTTACCGGATCACCGGACGGTTCCACGGGTCTTTTCAGTACTAAATCTTCCGGTACCGGCAGCTGAGTGGATGGATTGTCCACTTTTTCCCAATCGCGGGGCGTACTTATTTTCAATCCGCTGACCTCGCTAAACGGGGCAGAGGCATGTGTACCTTCCCACTGAAAATCTACAGTGAAGAAGAAATTA
>JAISGR010000152.1 GCA_031262995.1 Prevotellaceae bacterium
AAGTACGAAACCCGTAGCGACACCGATCTCTACTTGCAGATTCTCTCGCCCATGACAAGCATGGCAGACCGTACGCCCAAACCCTGCATCATGTACATCCCCGGATCGGCATGGTTCAAACAAAACACCTACGGCAGCATCATGCGCATGGCTGAGTTTGCCAAACGTGGCTTCGTTATTGCCATCGCCGAGTATCGTCACTCGGGCATTGCTCCTTTCCCCGCGCAACTCATCGATATGAAGAATGCCATTCGCTTCCTGCGTCAGAACGCCCAACGCTATGGTATCGACCCGAACAACATCTTTGTATGGGGCGATTCTTCCGGCGGTCACTTATCGCTGCTGGTGGGTGTAACCGAGAATGTCAAGGACGCAACCATTGACGAACCCGACTTCCCCGACGTGTCGTGCGGCGTGAACGCAGTGGTGGCATACTACCCCCCCACCGACCTGACAGCCATCCAGAAGATTCCCGATGCAATCAGCAAAGGCGATGCAACCAGCCCCGAAGGTATGCTGCTTGGCGGCAAACTCTCCATCAACGAAAATTTGGATGCTGCCCGCAAAGCCAGCCCCGACTATTACGTGAAGAAGGATGTGGCTATCCCGCCCATCTTCCTGGCTGCCGGCACGATGGATCATGTAGTACCTTTCTCCCAAAGCGACATCATGGCAAACGTATTGACCAAGAACGACAAGTCCTTCGAATTCTACGTGCTGCCCGGCGCCGACCACGGTTCGTGGGAGTTCTGGACACCTGCCATGTTCGACAAGGTAGAAACGTTTATTCGTAAATACATCAAATAAAGCCCTATAAATCTAAACGTTTATAATTAATTGTGCATTTTAAGAACACACGACTCTCCTGCATGCCTTGTGAAGGGCGTGCAGGAGTCTTTTTATCCCTGTCCGTAAACAGGGGCATTCCCCGCTCTTCCACAGGAAGCGCTAAGCTACCTTAGCGTAAGTGCGCCCCCACCTTAGCGGATGGCTTTGATATAGTCATATCAAGCATCGTGATATGGTCATATCAAACACCGTGATATGGTCATATCAAACACCGTGATATGGTCATATCAAACACCGTGATATGGTCATATCAAACACTGTGATATGGTCATATCAAGCATCGTGATATAGTCATATCAAGACCTTTGATATAGTCATATCAAAGTAACGAGACAGTAGTGGTGTCGATCTCCGTAAATGCGCAACTTGTGTCGAACACGCACGTCTGCCTCAAGCAAACTTGACATATTAACATATCCCCTTGCTCCCAATTCATGCTAAAATGTCAGTCTCCGCCGTTAAGCGCCTTTAATTTCCGAAACAACTCTGTTAAAAGAGAACAAAAAAGGGTGACAAGTGGCATCACAGAATATTTTTTGTAGTTATTTCAACGTCATAATGTTAAATGACAAGTTTGAATTAACAATTTAATCAATAAATAACAGATATGAAAAGGACAACAAAAATCATTCTTGGAGTAGCAGCCATCGCCATTCTCAGTGCAGGAGTGGCAGGTGTAACCACTTACGCCATGCTGCAAAAAAGAGTTATCAATGCAAATGATACTGCCCACTTTGACCGGATGTTTGCGCAGAACCCGAACGTGCGACCAGCATCCTTCGCGGCAGTCGATGCCCAACCCGTAGACCTGACATTTGCCGCCGAGCTTTCGGTGCATGCCGTGGTACATATCCGCTCCACACAAGCTGCCAAGACGCAGGAAGTAGAGATGCGCGACCCGTTCTATGATTTCTTCGGCGACATGTTCGGCAACCGCGGCGGCACACAGCGCCGACAGGTACAGCAACCGCCCCGCACCGGCTTCGGTTCGGGCGTCATTATCTCGAAAGACGGTTACATCGTGACCAATAATCACGTCATCGCCGATGCCGACGAAATCAGCGTCACGCTGAACGACAACCGCCAGTTCAAGGGACGGGTGATCGGCGCCGACGAAGAGAGCGACCTGGCGCTGATCAAGATTGAAGGCGACGACTTGCCCACCCTGCCCATCGGCGATTCGGAGGGACTCAAGGTAGGCGAATGGGTATTGGCAGTAGGCAACCCGTTCAACCTGACATCGACCGTCACCGCAGGCATCGTAAGCGCCAAAGCACGCTCGCTCAACATGACCCCCAACAGCGTGGAGGCATACATCCAGACTGATGCCGCCATCAACGCCGGCAACAGCGGAGGGGCATTGGTCAACGCGCGCGGCGAGTTGGTAGGCATCAACTCCGCCCTCTATTCGCCCACAGGCTCCAACACCGGATACGGATTTGCCATCCCCACCAGCATCATGAAGAAGGTGGTGGCAGACCTGAAACAGTATGGCGCCGTGCAACGGGTGAAACTGGGCGTAGGGGTACTCTCCGTTGTGGAAGAAGCGGGTGACACACAACGAACCGACGGATCGACCAACAAGCCGGTCAGCGACCTGAAGAAAGAGATACGCGAGAAGAACAATGTGGTCGACGGCCTCTGGGTACGCGAAATATCCGAAGGCGGTTCGGCATCAAGCGCCGACATCAAGGTAGACGACATCATCACCGGTATCGACGGCAAAAAGATCAGCAAGTTTGCCGACCTGCAAGAGATTCTTGCCACACACCGTCCGGGCGACAAAATAAAGGTGCAGCTCATCCGCGACAAGAAAGAGAAGAGCGTAGAGGTAACCCTGAGAAACGAACAGGGCAACACCAAAGTGGTGAAGAATGCCGACATGGATATTCTCGGAGCCGCCTTCAAACCCATCTCCGACAATACGAAACGCCAGCTCAATCTGGGCTACGGACTGGAGGTAACCGGCGTCACCAAAGGCAAGATGCAGGATGCAGGCATCTGCAAAGGATTCATCATTCTCAGAGCCAACGGTGTACAGATAACCTCCGTCGAGGACCTGCAAAAGGTATTGAAAGATGCCACCAAGTCGCCCGACCAGGTGCTCTTCATCAGCGGTATGTTCCCATCGGGCAGGCGTGCCAACTATGCAGTAGACCTGACCCAGCAATAAGCAACAGACACATACCCAATTAGTCTTAAAAAAAGAATGGCACATAACAAAATGCCATTCTTTTTGTTTACTAAGCAACGTACGGAGATGAAAATTAATGTCTCTCCTAACAGGAGAATCAATTAAATGTCGTACATTTGCAACCCAATTTTCATATAGAAGAATGAGACAATTAAAAATCACCAAAAGTATCACCAACAGAGAGAGCGCCTCTCTCGACAAGTATTTGCAGGAAATCGGACGTGAAGACCTCATTACTGTCGAAGAAGAAGTTGAGCTTGCTCAACGCATCCGGAAAGGAGACCGCCTCGCGCTGGAGAGATTGACCCGTGCCAACCTGCGTTTCGTGGTGTCTGTGGCTAAACAGTACCAGAACCAGGGTCTCAGCTTGCCCGACTTGATCAACGAAGGCAACCTGGGACTCATCAAAGCTGCCGAAAAGTTTGATGAGACGCGCGGATTCAAGTTCATCAGTTATGCGGTGTGGTGGATACGCCAGTCTATTCTGCAAGCCCTGGCAGAGCAATCGCGCATTGTTCGTTTGCCACTCAATCAGGTAGGGTCGCTGAACAAAATCAGCAAAGCCTTCTCCAAGTTTGAGCAAGCCAACGAACGTCGCCCCTCGCCCGAAGAGCTGGCAGAAGAATTGGAAATCCCTGTTGATAAGATTTCAGACACGTTGAAGGTATCAGGTCGGCACATCTCGGTCGATGCCCCCTTCGTGGAAGGAGAAGACAACAGCCTGCTGGATGTATTGGTCAACGACGACTCCCCCATGGCGGACAGGACGTTGGTGAACGAGTCTCTTGCGAGGGAAATCGATAGAGCACTATCTACGTTAACCGAAAGAGAGAAAGACATCATCCGCATGTTTTTCGGTATCGGACAACAGGAAATGACCTTAGAGGAAATCGGCGACAAATTCGGATTGACCCGTGAACGTGTGCGCCAGATTAAAGAAAAAGCAATTCGTAGATTAAGAACCAGTAATCGTAGTAAACTGCTCAAATCTTACTTGGGATAAGTAAGAATATCGCTTTCCGACATTTGTAAAATAAAGAAACGGTAGTCAAACTTGCGTTGGCTACCGTTTCTTTTTATCCGGAAAGTTATTATACCGTTTTATTCTCCTACTTTTGCAGCACATAACATGTAATGTATAACGATGACTATGAATTATGGATTTGTAAAAGTAGCGGCTGCCGTGCCGCGGGTCAAGATTGCCGACTGCGACTACAATGCCGAATCTATCCTGCAATTGATGACCGAAGCCGATGCGAAAGGGGTGGAAATCATGGTATTCCCCGAATTGTGCATCACCGGCTATACGTGTGGCGACCTGTTTGCCCAAGAGGTGCTGCTCGGTGATGCCGAGCAGGCATTGGGAAAAATCGTGGAATGCTCGTCCTCACTCCATGTGATTGCCATCGTAGGCATGCCGCTGGCGCTGAACGGACACCTGCTGAACGCTGCCGTGGTGGTGCAGCGGGGAGTCATTGCAGGCATCGTACCCAAGACTTACCTGCCCAACAGCAAGGAATACTACGAGAAACGCTGGTTTGTCTCGGCGCTCGAGGTGTCGGAAACCAACTGCCTCATCCTGGGGCAATGCGTTCCGTTGGGAGCCGATCTGGTGTTTCGTACCCATGATTCCACCTGCTTCGGCATCGAAATCTGCGAGGACATGTGGGCTACCGTTCCGCCCAGTTCGTTGCTGGCACTACAAGGAGCGCAAATCATCTTCAATCTCTCGGCATCCAACGATTATATCGGCAAGCATACCTATCGTTGCTCGCTGCTCGCCCAACAGTCGGCACGTTGCATTGCCGGCTATGTGTACAGTGCGTGCGGCTTCGGCGAATCGACCACCGACGTAGTCTTCGGCGGCAACGCCCTGATTTATGAGAACGGCACGCAGATAGCAAGCGGTACACGTTTCTCACTCGACCCGCAGCTGGTGGTCAGCGAAATCGACGTGGAGCGCCTTCGCTCCGAACGACGGGTAAACACCACCTTTGCCGCCTGCCGCCATCACCTGACCCCCGACCGGAACAGACTGATTCCCATCGACAACAACC